>JADFZS010000063.1 GCA_015232405.1 Magnetococcales bacterium
ATGAAGAAAAAAATGTTCAATTTTTATTTTTAAGGAATCGCTACTGCTACAGTTTGCAGCCTTTTGTAATAAAAATTTTGCCCGTATAATACACACACAGGATTGTGCCCGGTTACACGATCTTTAACTATCAATGTGGTGACTGGTGCTTTGCTGTGTTTGTTAAACAGCATATCATGACCTATACATAGGCCAATTATTACATTCATCTGGCTCCCTGCCCTGTTTAATAGTTGGGCCTGGGCATTTATAGATAATTTTATTGATATACTTTCATCTCACTATTACCGAATAACAGCTACTATACACCTATCAATGGATAGTTTTTAAAAAATTATCTAACAATATTTAGGTAACAACAGTCTCAACAACAAACTCTGGTGGGTTTTCAATAACCTTTTTAACAGCACACTGCTCTGCCACTCGCACCATGGTTGCATAGTGTTTTTCAGGAAAAGATGGGGGTACATTTATCTGTATGCCAACCTTGCCTAAACGCATTGCCCTTGGACCATCGGGTACAAACTCATGGGACTGTGTAATGGAAATTCCTGTTGTATCAATATCGCGGGCTTGGCAAAATCCCAATACATAGATACCTGCACAGGTAGCAAGAGAAGAGAGAAAAAGTATATAGGGGGCAGGTGCAGTTCCATCTCCACCATCTTTAACTGGTTGGTCGGTATTAATGGTAAAATCTCTAAACTGAGCATCAACCTTTTTGCCTCCAGGAAAGGAAACATTTATGTCGGGAAATTTACTTGCCATCATCTTTTCTCCAAAAGTTAAACCTATATTCAATAACTATTAAAGCCCAATTAAATAGGGCAAATTGTTTAAACCAGATAATAATACCCACTATTGATCACAAGTCTAGTAACTTACTTTTGTAAATATAAGTTAGCAGCAGCAACTAACTTATCAAAGCTAACTATCCATATTATGCCGATCAAGTTCAGCTCGGCCTTTTGCGGTTATACGGATGGGAAAACCGGACTCAAGAAGACCAGCCTCAATTAGAGGAAAGACAACGGTTACATAAAAATCATCCATGCTTACCGGATCAATACCATTTTGGCTCTCAGCCTGTTTTAGAGCCATTATCTCCATTTTATTTAGTTTATTCATCAGCTCTCTATTTGTTTAACCGTTTTATCTGCTGCTTTTTTAGCTGCCCTGATCTCATCAGTTGCCATTTTTTTTCTGATAAAGCGCAGCAAAAAATATATTTTCAACGGGATGATAATAATGGCACTCCCCCAAGCCAGTAAAATAATAGTTTGCATATCAAGTATCATAATTTTTCACATAGTACCCATTAAAAAGCAGTGAATAAAAAGCCCTCAATGATTGCAAGATATCAATTTTACTTCAAGGAAACAGTATTAAAGGTCGATAGGGTTTAGACATATACATATAAAAACCCAACTAGCGAGAATAACTATGCTGTTAGTCACTTTAGAAAACCATTGGCGACCAAAAGATGCCAAAGATAATGAGATGAAGCAGTTTGTATGGCATTATCTAACCAACCTCTCCTTGATTGATTTTATGATCTATTACGGTGAATTTCGAGCCAATCAATCTGCCAAATATGAAGATCAAGAGTCATGGTGGAATGTATTAAACTGCAACGATGTTGGCGAGGTTACAAAAAAGCAGGCTCTGATATTAAAACAGAGAGAAAATCTCGCCTTTAGGATGTTGATTAAAAATAAAGAGACAGGAAAACTATCTGTTTTATTGGGTTGATATTGATCAATATTTTGTTAAATCAGCATACAGCCGATTAATCGGTTGAGTTATCCATTTTTGCCTTTAAAACCATAATCCAAAAACGGCCTGAAGCGGTGGAAAACATCAGCCAACTATTGGCAAAACGTGCTCTTGATACATCGCAAAAACAAGAGAAAGATCAAGAGATCGCAGCAAATCGCAGCAAAAAAAGAGAGAGGGCTGGCAGCAAAATTTGCGGCAAGAATCTCTGCCTTTTTAGAGTCTTGATTTGCTCATAAGATCATGATTGAATAGTCAGAAGTTTTTGTCCCTCATATACAGTTTGATTGACCAAAACCTCAATATTGGTAATTTTTCCTTGGCGATGGGATGTTATGGTGTTGATAATCTTCATGGCCTCTATTGCCATCAGCTTTTCCCCCTTCTCCACCATCTGCCCCTCAGTTACAAATATCTCCACTATAACGCCATTATGAGGGGAGATACGTATCTCTTCATGCTCATCTTGTAAACTGGCATCCGGCAACACCACCTTGCGCACTGAGGTACGGCCTCTACCTTCATATGGGGTAATATCCTCAACTAATACCTCATACTCTTTCTCTTCTATGGTTATTCTTAATTTTCTTGTCATATTAAAAATCCTTTGCAAAGGAGATATTTTTTATCTTTATTAGTTTATCTGTTGGGTGAGTTACGGTGGAGCAGCTTGCGCCCAGCTCTTGCCCATGGGGAGCCAGCCTGGGTTAATTGACTAATAGACTTTATTTCCACCCTACCCAGAAAGGTAAATACAGCAGCAGAAATCAGCACAAGATGGTGTGGAGGTATCTCGTTGTCAGCCAAATTCTCCGCCATAGATATTTTGCTATTATCGATACTGTCCATTTATAGCCCCTGTTTTACCAAATATCTGCTAGATACTTAAAAAAACCAATACATGATTATCTCTACAGCCACCCCGTTACAGAGGAATATTCCCGTGTTTTTTATGGGGCCGCAACTCCCTTTTTTGTAACATTCTCTGTAACGATACTGCAATAACAGAGCGAGTCTGGCTAGGCTCGATAATGTCAGAAAGATAACCTCTAGAGGCTGCTAAGTAGGGGTTGGAAAAATTATCCCTATACTCTTGAGCAAGTTTTTCAGCCTTCTCTTTTTCATTATCAACATCCTTTAACTCTTTTCTGTGCAGAATGTTAACCGCCCCTTCTGCTCCCATAACAGCAATTTCAGCAATGGGCCAGGCAAAAACTGCGTCTGCTCCCAACTCCGGCGAGTTCATGGCTATATAGGCTCCACCGTATGCTTTGCGTAGAATAATGGTAATTTTCGGTACTGTGGAGGCAGCATAGGCAAAAAGCAGTTTTGCCCCGTGGCGGATGATTCCACCCCTCTCTTGTTCTATACCCGGCAGAAAACCGGGAACATCAACCAATGTAACAAGTGGAATGTTAAAGGCATTACAAAAACGTATAAAACGTGCTGCCTTATCTGAGGCATCAATATCCAGACAACCGGCCTTTTCTGACGATTGATTGGCGATAATACCGGAGACGATGCCGTGGATACGTCCAAAACCGACAACGACATTACGGGCAAAAGCAGCATGTACCTCTAAAAAATCACCTTTATCAACAATGCGTTCGATAAGTCGTAAAATATCTATTGGTGCCTTGGGGTTATCAGGAACCAGACGATCCATACCAGGATCGGCCTCTAAATGGGTATCAGAATAGGGACGATGGGGAGGATCTTGGGAGTTGTTGCATGGCAGAAAATCCAATAGATGTTTTGCAATCTGAATCGCATGTTCATCATCTTCAGCCAAAAAATGGACATTACCACTAACACTGGCGTGCATCTCTGGGCTACCAACCTCATCCATGGAACACTCCACCCCACTTACCGACTTGATAACTTGGGGTCCGGTGATAAACATGTGGGCATTTTTTTGGGTCATGATGACAAAATCCATCAATGCCGGAGAGTAAGCCGCACCACCAGCACAGGGACCTGAGATAATTGCTATTTGAGGTACTACACCAGATATATTGACATTCTGGTAGAAAATTGCACCATAACCAGAAAGAGCATCAACCCCCTCTTGGATACGAGCCCCACCGGAGTCTTTGAAGGCGATAATGGGTATACCCATTTTTTGAGCATACTCCATTATTGTCACAATTTTTTGGGCATGTATTTTACCAACTGTTCCCGCCATGGTGGTAAAATCCTGACTGATGGCAACCGCTTGCCTACCATCAATATAACCAGAACCAACCACAACACCATCGGCAGGTATTGTTTTTTCCTCCATACCGAAATTAGTACAGCTATGTTTCATATGTGCGCCATACTCTTGGAATGTTCCTGGCTGAAATAGCTCATGAATCCTCTGTCTGGCGGTTAACACCCCTTTTTTATTGCGAGCTTCAGCCTTTTTCTCTCCTCCAGCTGCATTAATCACTTTGCGATGTTGGATTAAGGTCTTGATTGCTTTATTGAAGAGTTTCATTTTATCGAAGTATCCGTAAAAATAATGATCCAATAACTAAAATTTCAAACTACCAATTGTTCATTATAGATTCTACATTAACAAACAGCTAGGAATGTTAAGCATTTTACATGATAAAAAGGTATATCCCATTACTTTACAAGTATTGCTTTTGATCTATTATTTTATAAATCAACATAATAAAATAGATTAAAATACAATCTGCCAACCATGTAAAACTGGTAAATCACAGGTATCACCTTCAACATTTTTCTCTTTTGGTTTGTTAGTATCTTTCTAATGCAAGTCAAAATCTGGATTAAGAGACACAAATGTTGTTGTTTATAAAGGTAGTAAAATGGCTAGATATAATTGACTTTCAATAGTTTTCAAGGCAGAATCCCCAGAAATAACCCGGTGGCGACTCTTACATTGCCCCGGTTAAGTTGTTCAATTAGATAAATACTTTATTAGGTGTCCCACACATGGTCTGGATCATTAGTTTTTTAACCCTGTTACTTCTCAGCTTTGCCGGTGTTTTTTATCCATTGTTCAATAAAAAAGGCGGTCGCCCCCTGCCTGTCGGCCTGGAGGGAGACCCTCTGGCTTCCTTACTCTTTGAACGGGATGTCCTGTTACGAAATCTAAAAGAGATTGATATAGAAGGTGGGGCAGATAGTGATGTTACAGAACACAAAGAGCAGCTAAAAAGTGAATTAGGTAAATTGCTGGCTCGTATAGATGATATGAAAGAGCGGCTAAAGGGAAAAAAAATCAAAAAAAGTAAACCGCAAAAAGAGATATCCAACAGTGCTTGGGGGGTATCAACAATGCTTTTGGTGTTGGTTTGCACAGCTGGACTTTATCTGGTAATGGGTACTCCCCAAATCGTCCCAAAAACCGAAGCACCAGCTGCTACAAACAGTGTTGATTTAAACAACATGGTAGAAGGTTTGGCCCAGCGCATGAAAAATGAGCCACAAAACCGAGATGGGTGGATGCGTCTGGCTCGCTCATATGGAGTTATGGGGCAGTTTGAAAAAGCAGCCGAAGCCTATACCCACCTGTTAACCCTGGAACCCGACAATGTTAATTTCTCAGTGGCTCTAGCAGAGATGCAGGTACGTAGTGGTGACGCCTCCATGCTTAAGTTGGGTATGGCGCGCTTTCATGATATTTTACAAAAATATCCCAACAGACAAGAAGCTCTCTGGTTTTTAGGTGCTCTCTCCGTGCAGGCAGGCAGAACCCAAGAGGCCATTGGTATGTGGCAGAAACTGCTATCACAGTTACAGCCAGGAACCTCAAACTATAAAAATGTACAGTCAGCAATTAATCAGGCAAAAGGGGTGAGTAACTAAATTATAGTTTTTTGAATTACGCCACGCCAATGGTCACCCATGGTTATGTGGCCCATATCAGGAAGGGCAATAATATCGGCAAAATCCATCTCGACAATTCCTATTTTGTTGACCAATAGGTCTTGAATCGATTCTAAGGAGTTGTCGGCATTAATTAAATCCAGCTCGTTGGGATCATCTCCCTCACGTAGTATGCGGAATTTTGCTTTGGTTGAGTTTATCTCCTCCACCACCTGAATATCGTAAAAAACCTTTCTTACCGGGTCGATACCGTTTTTAGCCAACATTGAAGATGTTATTTTAATACCCCGTTTATCGAGCCACTCAAGTGGTACACCGCTTTTTACTTCATGCACCCGTTTAAGGCATCCTGCTTGTTGTAATGCTTTATCACTAACCCCTAGTTTACGAAGATCATCCTTGGTTAAACGTTTTTCACTACCGGGTAGTTGAACCGGATGCCGCTTTAGTGTGGTTATGCCAAGTCGAGCCAACTTTTTCTTGGGTATTTTAATACCCCGTTTGCGCAATATAGCTGGTGAAATACCACCTTTTTTGCGAATACGATCAATGGCAAAATCATGTTTTTCAACTAAGCCCATAAGGCCGGATGTTTCCAAATCATTTACAGTCAACCACTCTCGCCAAGTATCTAGCTCAATTATCAGCTCCTCTTTTATGAGATATTTTTTGACTATGTTGATTTTATGCTTTTTTAAAATTCTGGTAGAAAAATCCAGACCAAGATTTTTCTCACTGCTGAACTTACCAAGAATTTTCAATGAAAGCTCGCCACGACGACGGATACGTTCCATATCCAGCCCAACATTTCGTAAAATATTCAGATAGCCAAGTTTTTTAAGCTCATAGTAGGTGAGATGTTCGGTGGGAGTAATTGCCTTTTTTGCCAGGGGCGTAAAAATTCTATTTTCTTTTTCACGGGGTAGTGCAATACGCCGACCAAGGGGAAGCAAATTTGTATGCTCCCGCATATATATTTTATGCCAGGCGGCATACATTTTAGGGTTGAAATGTCCCATCCTGGCATCGGAGTTCATGATGACAAGAACTTTAAAAGAGTCCAACTCTCTTTTATAAGATCGACTCTCCTCCAAAGCAGATACCATGTCAGCAAGTCCAATCATCTGGATGATCTCTCTATCGTCACGACTTAGCTTGGACACCTTTTTTAATACATCAAAGTTCATGGCTTGTTGGACAAAATGGTGATACAGGGTTAAACCACCATAACCTTTACCTTCCAAGGAGCTGTACCACTCATGATGCAGAAGAGCTGACAGCATAATTAAATCTGGTTTTTTGCCCTCCCGATAAAGCAGGTTGCAACCAAAAAGAGTGTGAAACTGAATCTCCTTCCACTGGGCATTATTTAAACGCCCAGGCCAGTCCAAGATCTCCTGGTTTACCCTGGCCTTACCAATATCATGGTTCATAACCGCTAAAGCACCCTTAACAAGCTTTTTATCACTCCACCCCAACTCCCGACCTATTGCCATCATGATAAAAGAGGCTATCAAGCTGTGTCTGGCTGTGGGGTTGTGGTGCTTGGTCAGGGCAACCATTTTTTCGGTTGAGTTGGAACTAAACAGCTCGCCAACATCATCCAGATTATCCTTGATCAACCTTTTAAGCTGTTTCATCCTTTTTTTATTGTGGAAAGTCTGTACCACATTACCAACGTTACGCTCTTCTGCATCAAGAACATACTCAATGGTTTCAAAGGTCTGCTCAACATGTTCAATGGTGGCTGAAATTGAGTTATCTTTGGCAAACTCAGCAAACAGAGACTCAATTTTGTGTTTTTTTAGCTGTTTTAGAAGTTTATCTGTGATTTTTGTATTTTTTGTTATGAGAGTGACACCACTGTCAGGAACTAAAACATCCTTGGCAAACAGCATATTATCAAGAATCACGGGGTCAGTAACAAGATATTCCCCATCTTCCAGGCTGTTTTTTATAGCAAGTTTATTATTAGACTCCATTAATCGGCCTTACAAAATGTTTTGCTAGAGCTATAGATCAAGAAATTCAATATAATCGATAACAGTTTTTTAGTCTATTTTAGTTAATTAATTACATTAAATTATGATCAAATCAACTATTTTAACTGCTATTTTTGAATGAACTGTAACAAACCGTAATACTCTGCATCAAATTTTTTATAATTATTTTACTTTGGATTACTGATTGCTACATATATAGCATGAATTAACGTTGTGGAACCATGTATTTTTTATCTATACAATGTTTTTCATTCTTTTTGTTATTTGTTTTGTTAAATATATGTTGACCGCAATACAAGATTTTAAACTCCGCAAAAAACCACAACTGCTTTATGTTGTTTGCTGATCATTTACAGATTAACGGCTTTTTTACTAAAATATTTATATTAATATAGATGATCCATATTATTATAAATAAGATACAGCACGTGGTAATTTCATTTGAATAGCGCAAGTATGATCGTTACCACCTCACTATTTTTGTCACAGCGGGTGATAATCTTAAAGACAAAACAGCCCCCTTATTATCCAAATGGATAAGCAGATGGGTTAGTGCTTGTAGCCATGGTATCATTGGAGTTACAATGGTTTTTCGTTTTTCGTAAGCAACATATTAAAAGAGAGTTGAAAATATGATTTGGGCCTGCATTTTTATAAGCTGGCTAATAGCTGTAATATCTATGTTGGGAAGCCTGTTTTTTAGCGAGGTTATGGGTGTCACACCCTGTGTATTATGTTGGTATCAGAGAATAGCCATTTATCCTCTGGTCTTTATTTTACCTATAGCTCTATTTCCATTGGATACCAAGGTGGCAAAATATGTTCTGCCGCTACCCATTATTGGTTGGTTTATAGCTCTGTTTCATGTAGCTTTAACAAATGGCTACATTCCAAAAAGCATCCAACCCTGCTCCAAAGGGGTTCCATGTTCTGAAATATCCATCAATTGGCTTGGTTTTCTCACCATTCCCATGATGTCACTGATATCTTTCTCTGTAATTATCGCACTACTTGTCTGGGTAATGAAAAAAGGCACGCAATGAACAAAAAAATTATTTTTATATCCTCCTTAGCCATAATAGCTGTACTTTTTGTAAGTAGTATATGGCTCTACAAATCAACTGAGTCCCTAAAACAGCAAAAAATGGCTTCAGCCAATAGCGCTAAACTTCTCCGTGATGGCGCTCCGACAAAAGGTGATAAAAATGCCAAAGTCACAATAGTTGAATTTCTAGATCCAGCTTGTGGAACCTGCGCTCGCTTTCACCCATTTGTTGCTGATTTATTAAACAAAAACCCTGGAAAAATTCGGGTAGTTATTCGCTACGCCCCTTTTCATAAGGGGTCAGATTACATGGTAAAAATTCTTGAGGCAGCACAAAATCAAGGAAAATTCTGGCAGGTTTTAGAGACCATGTTTGCCACACAATCGCAATGGGCATCACACAACAACCCCCAACCCAACAAAATATGGAGCTATCTGGGCAAGCTTGGTATTGATCTAAATAAATTGGGACGCGATCTAAATGCCCCTGAGATAAATGATATTATATTGCAAGATCTCCAAGATGGAAAATCCCTAAACGTAACCAAAACACCAAGTTTTTTTGTTAACGGCAGACCACTGCCAAGCTTTGGTTATCAGCAGTTAAGTGATTTGGTAGCCGAAGAGCTGGCAAATGCCTACTAAGCAGGTATTGGCTAAAACAGAATAAATCTATTGAAGTAAATTCAAACCAAAACTGGTTAAAAAAAATTTTTTTATTATCAGGGGTGCAGGGGGATTATCTCCCTGCTGGGTTTGGGCAAAGCCCAAGGTTTTGCCTTTATTTTTAAGCCTTTACATTTAAAAGCGTGGGGGTTTGGGGGCCTGCAAGGCCTCCCAAGGTTTTGCTTTTGACTGTATATTTTTGATTTAAAATCACTATAATACCCATCAATCTTAATTAATTGACCAACTGTACTGTTTGTAATTCCAAAACAATTTTGACCCCCCTTGAAAAGCACCCCAAAGCTAATTAGCTGCTCCCCAAACATCCGGTGCTACGTCATCTAGTAGAGTGTGACAGCCATCACAGCTCTCTTGTACCATATCCAACGCCTGTATCACTGGCTGCTGCTCTCCTGTTTCCATTTGGGCAACAGCAACTTTGTGGAGCTTTTTGATTTTTTTTACACAGCCGTTTGCCAGATCTTCAAAATCCTTTTTATTTAGAGCCATAATATGTGGTCCCTCTTTTTGCATTGAGGCCGCTTTTGCTGCATGCCAATCCATGGGTCCAAGAAGACCAAAACTGTGTTTTAACTCAGCTGCATGACGGGGAATATTGTTGCTATATTTAATGTTGCTTTTCGCTAAAAGCCTAATGGATGCAGCATGGTGGCGAATAATTTTTACTACACCTGCGACATAACGCTCTTTAATAGTATCTTTTGCCAAAACCGGTTCGGTTATAAACAGTGTAACCAGCAATAGTAGTAGAGTGTAACAGGCTGTTTTCTTCATTTAGACCTCAATTGTTTATCAGATAGTAATCAGTAATTTATTCTTCTTCGTCTGGCTCATCTGGCTCTTCATGCACCAGTCCAGAATGACAATCTATACAGGTTTTGGTTCCACTTTTATGCTCTCTTTTATGTTTATTGGCAGCAGATTTACCCTGATCCAAAAACTGCATGGCTTCATAGGTGTGACACTGGCGGCACTCTTTGGAGTCTCGCTCTCTCATATTTGTTAATACATACTGGGCTAATCTGTAACGAGATTTTTCAAAACTCTCCCTATCGGGATAGGTTCCAATGAGATGATGATAAAGATGCCGCCCACCAACTATGACTTTATCTTCTAATTTTTCCAGATAATCAAAGAACCCTTTACCATGGGGTACATGACAATCGGAACAGACCACCCTTACACCCGATGTGTTTTTATAATGTGTGCTCTCTTTATACTCTTCGTAGACCCCATCCATTTCGTGACAAGAGACACAAAACTCCAATGTATTTGTAGGCCCTCCCATAATAAGAAAATGTAAAATGGCAAAGCCAATAACACCAACAGCCAGACCTCCCAATGATGGTAAAATCCATGATCTTTTATTGGGTTGCTGTTTGAGTTCAGAAGGTGGGTCTTTTTCGCTGGTCATTGTTTCTAAATCCGCTGCATATGAATGAGTGTTAATTTTATAATGTAGATCTTTATATACTATAGTATAAAAATTTGCGACCTACTTTTTAGATAATAGTTGATAAGCAACTACAGGCTCGTTTTTACCCTTTACTTGATAAGAACCAACCTTGTTGCATGTAAAGGAATCATCCAATTTATCACGCACAGCTTGGCTTATCAGAATAGTGGTTGTAGAACTGTTCTCTATCTCTCTTCCCAGAGACTCCAAACGTTGGCATGTGTTTACAGTATCACCAACAATTGTGTAGTTTATACGACCAGGAAAACCGATATTTCCCACAACCGCAGGTCCGGTGTGTAGTCCAATTCTGATAGAGATTTCAGGCAGACCGGAATCCACTCGCTTTTTATTATAAATATCCCAGTTTTTAGCAATAGCTAATGCAGATAAACAGGCCCGTACAGGTGAGTCTGACTGTATTTCTGGCGCACCCCAAAAAGCCATGAGAGCATCCCCAATATATTTATCTATTGTTGCCCCCTGCTCTTCAACACAGGCTCCCAAAATTGCAAAATGCTCATTGAGAAAATCGGCTACCTCTTGGGCTGTCATACTCTCTGATAAAGTGGTAAAACCAGCAATATCTGTAAACATCACTGTTAGTTCACGCTCCTGGGAGAGAGTATCAACCACCAAATTTTTCTGCATAAGAGCTGTTACCAATTTACGTGGTACATAACGTTCAAAAGCCCGTAGAGCCTCTAACATGGTATTAAAAGCAACTGCTTGCTCATTTAGCTCCTTAAAAAACGAGTCTGGCAGTGGTTCAATATGTTGCAGGTCGAGCTGCCCGATTTGGGCCTGAGCATTAGCAGATCCTGCAATTGGTTTGGAGATTAAACGACCCAAGAAAATCGCACATAACACACCGACAATTATAATTATAGCTCCCCCAATCGCTGATAAAACCAACCTATGGAGAGAAGCCCCCCCAATTTCATCCGCTGGAAACCACGCTCCGGCATACCAGGTTTTTTTGCCATAGTCGTTTATCTCCCGCATTACCGCTAAATAGTGCCTATCGTTGATCTCGATATGCCTCACAAGAAGCCCAGGTTCAACTTTAACATGGTGAGATTTAGTCGCAGGATCATCACCTTCCCACAACTCAGACAAAACCTGATCTTCAATTTCATCAAGGGGAATGGTCAAACCATTCTCTTCTCTATCCATTCGCAGCCCATGGGCCAATACCGAGTTTTTACCATTGAGCAAAAAACCATTACCACCAACAGAGTTCCCAATAAGAGCAACAACCTTTGACAGCTCAGGCACTGATATGGAAAGCCCCAATACCCCTAATAACTTCCCATCTTTAATTACTGGATAGTTATATAAGATAAAAGATTGCCCAGATGTCAGGGTAAGCTCATCCCAGGAGGGTTCAGTAGCTACTGCATACTTTTCGACTAAAACCTGAATTTGCGGTCTGTCTTCATCTTTAGGAACAATATCGACAAATCTATTATCTTTTCTCACCACACCAGAAGGAACAAGCCCTTTTCTCCAGGAGAACAGGCCATGAATATTGGGAGTTGTGGTGAGGACACCAACAAATGCACTGTGTAGCTGCTTTTTATTGGTAATATCCAGCTGACCATCCCTTACCCGCCATACCAGCCCCTCCATATGGTGTTTAAAGGGGTTTATATAGTTACGAAGGTCAGTCTCCAAAGTTCTGGATAACAGGGAGATAGATCTATTTAACAGGGTAAAGGTGTTCTCCTGATTTGCCCTGAACATTGTAAAAAAAAGTGTTAAACTAGAGGCAAGAACCAAAACGCTGATAGCAACAGCCAGTGTAACAGAAATGGATACCGGGCCAATTATGGAGACCCTTTTGGATGGGCAGTAAAATGGGTTGGATTTAAGGTTGCATTTTTTCAAATCTATTATCCATGGCAATAATCCTAGAAACGCAGGTGCGTGCCAACAATTGCCGTTTCTGGGATAATGTTCTTAACAGGTGCTTTAAATATCTTATAAATTTATAACATAAAAATTTTGCTTCAACCTTTCTTACACAAAATTATCTATGTCCATTGAAATTTCAGCCCCCACTATGGCATCTTTTTAAATCATTGGCATTGAAAACCGGATATAATAATAAAATGACAACAAAAAAATTTAATATCGAAGTAAATGCAGTAACCAAATATATGGAGTCCCGTTCTGATCCAGACAACGATCAGTACGCATTCGGTTATGCCCTTACCATTAGCAACAATGGATACGAACCAGCACAGCTACTGCGTCGCCACTGGTTTGTAAAAAGTGACAACGGCAATATCCAGGAGGTCCAGGGTGAAGGGGTAATAGGCGAGCAACCATTGATAAAACCTGGAGGGGTTTTTAAATATACCAGTTGGGCCATGTTGCAGACCACAACTGGTCATATGGAAGGTCGTTTTTTGTTTGTTGCCGCCGATGGTACAGAGTCATGGGAAGATGTCGCCCCCTTCTTTTTTGAGGTTCCCGGAACCAGGGTGCTCAATTAGCCATATTATTACAGCTGCTCTATTGGTCATCTTTGCTTTGCAACATTCTAAACCATACAGGAACTGAGAAAACCAATATCAAAACCATCAAAACCCCAATACCTATCATGTCATACTGCACTTTTCTAACAGTCTCTTGCAGTGGTTTGAGGTCGGATATTATTTCAAATGCTCCACGTTGCTCACCCTCTGCCCAACCCTCCATCTTTATGCCCAACGGATCATATCCTTTACCAGCGGGGTAGTCCTCCTCGGTTCCATGACAGATAAGGCACTCTTTTTTCATAATGATGGCCTTCATATAACGTAAAGAGTTACTCTCTTTGTCAATTATCCAGTGTTCGTCAAGATCTTCTTTAACCATGTGCTCTAGCATCTCTCTCTCTGTTGGTAGAGCTTCATGTTTTTGATTTCTTGCCCCGATACGGACAACTCTAAATTGATGCAGTGAGTCTGGTGATCTTCCCTGACCAATGGTCCAACTCGAAACTATGGGTATGGTCCTATAGAATCTGGTCAATCTGGCAATTTTTATTATCTCTTCTTTACTCTTGGCATCTTTTCTTTTGATATATTTTTGCGCCTCAACTAAAAGACCAGGATCAAAAACATCATCTGCGACCATATTTGATATATAGTGGCGAACATGCTCTATCTGCACGGTCAATGCCCGGGCTTTTTGTACCATATTTTTTTGTGACTCTTTTTCAACAACCTGTTTAACCAACATAAAAATAGCAGAGTAACTGACAAGAAGCATGATAATTGAGACAGATATCATTTTTATTATCATGCGTTTATCTAACTTGTTTGACATATTTTTATTCCTATTATAAAGGGTGCAAACAGTATTATCTCTTCACAATTCTGATTATTTGTATGCTAGACCCTATTATTAGTTCCCATTCATTTAAAAATATAATGGTCAACCAAATAAAAAAAAATCCAGAAAGTTCAAATGTAATCTGTCTGGAAATAGCATGCTGCCAAGTTGATTTGTGATTTTGTATTTTAACAGTTAAAGGTACTTAAATTCCAACTTTTACTAGGTATCTTAAAAAAATCTCTATTTGTCGATAGTGATTGTCATTCTCCAACCAATAATTGGAACTCGCATCTCTATTTGTTTAATCACTGTTTTTTGCTTATCATCTGTTGCTGAACCTGGATGGTAAATTTGTGCAGGATAATCTCCATCAAACTCATGGATTACAGCAGCTCTTTCAGGGTCGATATCCCCCCTTTTGTGCAATGTTTGTTGGTCGGCAGGCTCTCTTATGGGGCGATCACCTGTTTGTTGGGGGTTGTATATCTGGGCGGGATAAAAATCGACAAACTCACCATGCTCTTCCCCCTCTGTGGGACGAAGGGAGTAACGCTTGTGTTTTTGGTCGATGGTTGCAACATTTTTTCTGACAGTTAAAAAAACTGCTATAGAAAAAAACATAACAGTGAGTAGAATCCAGATAAAACTAAATCCTAGTACTGGGGCAGATTCAATTATTTCGTCATTGGGGTTTTCCGGGTTGTAATAGACCTTGGTGGACTTACCAACAGGATAACGATCTACCATCCCCTGGGCAAACCGTTTAAATATGTAAATCTTTCCCCCAATACCGTACTGAACTCTATTACCATTTATTGTTTTGCCAGCAACCTGATAAACAAAGCTGATGTCAGCATGGTAGATTTTTCCCAAACCAAGAAAAAGAGGCTCCCCTTCACGTAGTTCAGACTGGGTAATTGTCGCTGATGCCGTGGGCCAATCTGAGGTTTTGTGATATTGCATAAAAGGATAAATGGAGAACAACAGGAATGTCGCCCCAAGTAGAATGGCAAAATTTCTCAAAAAGTGAAAAAGTTTATAATCCATTATTCCAAAAACCCTATTTTTTTGTCGATGCCACTTGAAAAACTATATCAGGTTAATCAAATAATTATACCCTTACAAATATTTGTTAAAAGCATGGCATCTTCAACGGAAAATGAATTACTGGCCATGGCGGTTGCCTCTTTAAACTTATCTCCATGTTTTATATCGTTTATTTTACAATAGAAAAACAGCCCTTTAACACTGTTTTTATTATATTTAAAACGATAAGCTATCTGGATAAATCTGGCAGAAAGCTCTATTTCATCTTTAGATGATGCTTCATCATGAAGAAAGGTGGTTAACAGATATACTACAGGGTCAAGGCGTTTATCATCAACAAACTCCTCCCCAATCTCCATGAGCATAGATCCATTCACCCCAGACACCAGTCTATACTCTTCACCAGGGACAAAAGCAAGCTCCGGAATCTGGGCCAACTCTCCAGAGTTCTGCCATGAACTGCGAATGGGAACTCTCCTCTCTCCCATAAGTTCCAGGGTTTTTGTCAATATGTCAGGAATTTTATTTCGATACTGTCTATTATTCATTATTAGCAACCTTAATTTAATGATTTTACTATTTTTTTAACTTACTCATAAAGTTAAACGGCAAAACATCTTTTAACCTAGAAACGGCGGTTGGCGGTGCGTGTATGGCGTAACATATTGGTTTAGCTGGTGTAACAGAGCAAATCGAAGTCACCTTGTTGGTGATGAGACTTTGATCTGTTATGCCAGATGAATCAATAGGTTGCGTCAGGTGCGTGCTGACAACTGCTGTTTCTAGGTTTAAATAATATATGGTTATCATCAACAGTATTGCTTATGTATACAATTTAGTATTACTAGATGTTGTCAGTATAACAACATTTTAGATTTCTTGACATTATTTATTTTATAAAATATCGGTATGCAGAGATTGGCTGATACAATTTGAAGTGTAATTGCAAGTAGAACTTAAAAAAATTTATTTATCCAATAGAGTTACCAGCTCTTTTTCAACAGCTTTTGCCTCTTTTAATATGTTTGACAACAGATTTTGCCCATCAAGAGCCTGACCCGATTTATCAATTGCCTCCATCTGCTTGTTCATATCTGCAAGCTTTTGTGCTCCTACTATCAAAGATGTACCTTTTAGTTTGTGGGCAGCTTTAGAAACACCATTTAAATCCCCTTTTGCAAAAGCATCTACAATTGTGTCCAGGTTTAGAGGTAGATTGGTTAAAAAACTCTGTACAATTGGCTCAATATCATCATCAAAATCTTTTTTTAACTGTTCAATAACAGCCATATCAATAGACACATGATCATCGGAGGTATCATTGTGTTTGGGCCTATGTTGAGTTGTTTTGTCAGCTACATCAGAATGATAAATGCTATCGTTGGGGCTAGCTTTAACCTGTGATTGCAACATTTGCATTGTCTCTATCAGCTTACCTTTTCTAATGGGTTTGGAGAGATGTAGATCACATCCTGCTGCTTTGATCTTGGCTGATTCTTCCTGCAATGCATGGGCGGTTAATGCTACTATCGGTGTTGGATAATTACCGGAAGCTCTCTCCAGCCTCCTTATCTCTTTTGTTGCTGTGTAGCCATCCATTATTGGCATCTGTATATCCATTAAAATAAGGTCATAACGATCTGTTTTAAATTTTTCAACTGCGTCCAGACCATTTTCTGCAATATCTATATGGCATTTTGTCTTTTGCAGAAAACCCTCTATAACCATCTGGTTCTCTCTGGTATCCTCAACCAATAGAATTCTTAAGTTAATTGGGTTTGTCTTATCATTTTTTCCATCATGGAGCTTTAAAACACTCTCTTTTTCCTGGCTGCTACTCAATTTATTTACTTTTGATAAAGGTACATTGAAAATAAATTTACTACCCGTACCTATTTCACTCTCCAACCTAATATCACCACCCATCAACTCTGCTAAATGTCGGCAGATTGTCAAACCCAACCCAGTTCCGCCGTGTTCACGGGTTATGGAACTATCTGCTTGGGTGAAAGGTTTAAATATTTCTGTCTGCTTATCTTTTGAAATACCAATTCCTGTATCAGTTACTGTGAAAGAAACTATTCCATTATTACCATCTTCAACATTTATATTAACCTCGCCTTTTTCGGTAAACTTTATAGCATTACTCAGAAGGTTTAAAAGAATCTGCCGTAATCTGGTTTGATCACCTCGTACACACCTGGGTACTGCATCACCAATATGCTTTGTAAGGGTGATACTTTTATCCAAAGCAGTAAATGTAAACAGATCCATTGTCTGCTTTAAAGCTAAATGAAGGTCAAAATCAGACTCCTCTAAAGTTAACTTTTGGGCTTCAATTTTTGAGAGATCCAGAATGTCATTTATAAGAGACAGAAGAGTCTCTCCTGAATATTTAAGGGTTTTTACGCACCACTCCTGGGTCTGGGTGAGTTTTGTATCTTCTAATATTTCACTCATACCTAAAATGGCATTCATTGGAGTGCGTATTTCATGGCTCATGGTGGCTAAAAAGGTGCTTTTTGCGCGATTTGCTGCTTCAGCAGACTCTTTTGCTCGCTTGATGGCAATAACAGCCATATTTCTCTCTGTGATATCCCTGACAATACCAAGTATCTTTTTTTCTTGACCAATTGTTATCAATTTCAAGTTAACTTCCACCCAAAAATTTGTGCCATCTTTTTTCTTGGCATGCCATTCATAAAGTTGGGGCTGCCCTGAGATTACCTTCTCCATGGTGCTGATAATTCTTTCACCTGTATATGGCGGCTCCCAGGAGCTTAAATCAACTATATTCAATCCTTGTAACTCTTCTAAACTTTCATAACCATACATCTCAACAGCTTTTTTATTGGCTTTTTCTATAACTCCCTGTTGTAAAGAGTGAATAAAAATAGCATCGTTTGCTGAATCAAAAATTGTTCGGTAATTATCCTCAGACTGTTGCAGGGATTGTTGTAACTTTTGACGATCTGATATATCACTGAAAACCACAACAGCACCGATTAAATTCCCGTTCTCTATTATTGGGGTACTGACGTAATCTACAGGAAAATTTGTACCATCTTTGCGCCAGAAAATTTCGTTTTGAACATGTTGGGTCTTGCCATTTTTATAAGAGGCTCTTATAGGACACTGTTCCTGGAGGTATGGTGTACCGTCTAAATGTGTGCGGTGTATAATATCATGTTGAATTCTGCCCATAATTTCATCACGCTTCCAACCTATCATCTTTAAAGCTGAAGGGTTGACAAATATTGTACGCCCCTCACAGTTCAGCCCATATATCCCCTCACCAGCTGCATTGAGTATATGCTCATTTTGCAGCCCTAATCTTGTAATTGTCTCCCTCTCTTCTATTAACTTTTTTTCCACCATTCCCAGTTTTTTGTAATAGTACGACAACAGAAGCATGGTAACCGTAAGTGATGCTAAAAACACTGTTATAATATGGGTTTTGGTGTTTGATCGTCGCTTGGTTTCATCATATACAGCTACAATTATCCCCACTTCATTGTCGTTGATATCATGGAGTGGTAACTTGAAAAAAATATTGAAATTTTCCAGCTTGAACATATGAAAGAGATTATTTGAATCTTGCTCTTCACCATTGATAAACTTATCAAAATACTTTGGTTTATCCATGGTGTTACCACCAACAAAAACCAGATCGGAAAACCGATCCCAGTTATGAGTCCGGCCCATCATCAACATGCCTCTTTGCCATGACTCCTGTTTAATATATTTTTTAAAAATTAAAATGTTGAAATTCATATGCAGAGCTTGATGGTGCTCATCCAAAAGATGGCTCACCTCTTTACCCAACTCAAGAAAACCAATCTGTTCACCATCTTTATACCAAGGCATCACCACCCGAAGTGTTAAAGTGCCCAGTGGACCAAGCTCGATACCGGATGATGTCTTACTACTGAATGCAGCAATATTAATTGTTGAACGTTCAATGGTATCAGCAAACTTGGTCGGTTTGTGCACTCTTAAAAAATTCTTTTTGTCCAAACCATGAAAATAAAAATGGGTGATTTTGCTTTTATTTCTCAAATCTTCAAACAGGGGAAGTGTAGCAGCTAGAAGAGCTTCTCTATCTTGGGATAAAAATAGATCTTGATACTTTTGAACCTCTGAGAATGTCTGCAATATACTAACTAGAATGGCAGAACTATTTTTTATTTGTGTGGGAATATACTGTTGAACAGTCTTGACAAAATATTTATGTTCATCATGGTCCTGCTTCCAGTTCATCCATGCAACGGAGATAAAAAAAATCAAAAAAATCAAAACAGAGCCAATTAGCAGCAGGGTAAGCACATCTGCTCTGATATTAACAGTTCTAACACCTGTATTTTTTTGTGTTGCTGTCATATTTTATTTGCCTGAATATTTCAGTACAGTTAAAAATGATTATACACAAAACAGAGAGGTCTGCAACAACTTATTAACAATTGTTAATGTTTTTTGGCAACACGTGAACCATCATTTACATATCGCTGTAGTATTTGAAAATATTATAATATCATCATTATGTTTTATATTACTATTTTAACATAAATTCATAATCTTGGCTCAGTTAATAGCATGCCAATATTTTCATTTGTAAATTTTTACACTCTTTTACAAAAACAGTATTATATCACTTGTGTAAGACAAATAAATTTTAACAACTCACTATTATGATATCTTTATATTGTCAATTTCAACGTTGTCTGTTTTATGGGTTGAACTTTTTTTAAGTTTTGGCAACAGCTAGAACAATGCTAAAGTGTAGCTTGTTGATTATGAATATAGATAGATAATAATATGACTTACAACAGAGCTAAAGAAGAGAACCCAAAGATGTATAGAATTGATATAGATACGGCAGATTATGTTGGACAAAAAACCCATGAAAAACCTGCTTTTGCCAAATTGAATGTTAGTCTGATATATCTTTTTCTGCTTATGTTCTCGACTCCTGGCTTAGCAAATCAGCCAGTACAGACAGTTGATAGGGATATTCCCACATCACTGCAAACCCCACCTGTTACCAGTGGTAGTAATTTTACCACCCATATTGGTGTTGCCAACTTAAATGGCGAGTCCAACGAATATGTCTATGATTACTCTGGCAATACCGTTAGTGAGCTTAACTGGAAGCTAGAAAATTTGCTGATGCTGAATATGGGCATATCTATAAAAGCAATTTCTGACATAAAACTAAATGCTGATTTATGGATAAAGATTAACGATGGCAGTGGCAGCATGGATGATTATGACTACTCCCTTATATCCCTGGGCTATGAAGGTTGGACCGATTGGTCCCACTCCGATAATGTACCTGTTGATAAGGCATACATGATTGATATCAATGCCGAGATTCCCATAGCCGTACAAGACACCTCTGTTCTTTCTGCTATTATAGGTTATAAACGTGATAATTGGCGGTGGAAAGCATATGGAGGCAACTATATCTACTCTACCAATTCCATTCATGACTCGGTTGGTAGCAGCCCTGCAAATCAACTTGGTATAACATATGAGCAGTGGTGGAATGTACCATATGTGGGTTTGGGCTTTAACTCAACAACAAGTAAGTTTACCCTGCGAGGCAGGGTTATTGGTTCTGTCATTGTGCAAGCTTTCGATGAAGACCATCACCATCTACGAGACCTGATATACGAAGAGGAGTTCACTAACGGCAACATGTATGCAGCCGATATTGCAGTTGACTATCAAGCTACAAAAAACATGCTGATTTCAGGATCACTACACTACCAAAAATATGATACGGTCAAAGGTACAACCACCATTACCGATTTAAGCAATGGTCAAATTAGCTATTATAGTGGTGATGTAGCCGGAGCTGATAACACGGCAACAATGTTGTCTTTTAATCTTGTTTATGGTTTCTGACGGTTTTTCTCTAAAAATATCCACATTAAAAAACAGTTGTATTAATTTATTAGTAGCTATGGTAGAGATAGATATCATGGTTGGGAACACCCTTTTTTATAACGATCAAAAAATGTGATCAGTTGATACAAAAAGCCGTGGAACTATATTTTAAAATGGAGTTTGACAATACTGTTTAAACTTTACAAATCTCACCCTTATTACTGTTGGGCAGTGCTGTTTTTTATTGCCCTTTTATCGCTACTTTTTTTTAAAATTACTCCCCAAAAATCGGTTGCAGGTGATAATATCATGGCAAACAATTCAGATACTCTTATTGATCACCCCCAGGTGTTACAATTTCTGTTTCACCCCCGTCGTGAATTTCCCATGGACCCTGAAACTAAAGGGGTTGAGGTACATATCCCTGTTGCCAAAAACATATCCCTAGCTGGTAGGCTGTTCATAGCTAAACCGGACTCTCCTGTTATACTTTTTTGGCATGGCAATGGTGAAATAGCAGCAGACTATGAGGATATCTCTACCATTTACACCAACATGGGTATTACCTTTTTGGTTGTGGATTTTAGAGGTTATGGGCTAAGTGATGGTGAACCGACTGGAACCGCTCTTTTGCAAGATGCCGTCACAGTATTCAAACAAATTCAGACTGTTCTTGGGGATAACAAAGTAAAGAGTGAGAAAATTTATGTCATGGGTCGCTCCATGGGGAGTGCAGCTGCCATCGCCATTGCCGCAGATGATAGTAGTAGCACTATATCCGGGCTGATAATTGAGAGTGGTTTTGCCTACTCTATACCGTTGATGGAACGTTTGGGTGGGTTGAGGCTCAGTGATGATGAAAGCCAGGGGTTTGAAAACTTGCGTAAAATATCTGGGGTAAAAACCCCTCTATTGGTTATCCACGGTGAAGAGGATCAAATCATACCTGTTCAAGATGGTCAGGCACTTTTTGATGCCGCCCCAACACGAGATAAATATATCGTAAGAATACCAAGAGCAGGACACAACGACCTGATGATGGTTGGTCAACGGGATTATTTTTTATCGATACAGCAATTTGTAAAATAGAACGTTCAAGGGTTTTATTCGCTCAACTCACCCCGGCCACCTCGTCCATCATTATACTCAACCAGATCGGCAGCTACATTGCCCAAGCTTAAGCGTGTTTCAACCCGAAATGGCATACGCCTT
This sequence comes from Magnetococcales bacterium, assembly GCA_015232405.1. GTDB lineage: Bacteria > Pseudomonadota > Magnetococcia > Magnetococcales > JADFYX01. The sequence goes on from JADFZS010000063.1 coordinate 22,283, forward strand.
TTGTCGGTTGACAACCAAATTGTCAATGCCTCCTCTTGACGTACCAGACCAACCCCTGTGGGAACTATCAATTTTATCGGGATGACATGTTGCATACCTAGAGGGAGTGATTGTTGTTTTGCTTCGCCAATTTCAATTCGCACATCATACTGTTTTCGCCCAACAGAATACCATTGTAGGGTTGTGTTTGGCTTTAACTCAGGCAGACTACGAATAGCATAAAACAGTGCTAGAGAGTCGTTAACATTATCTGATGTAAGGTTAATCTCTTGTGGTTTTTCATATGATGAGGTACGTGTTACCAGTCCATTTTCTTGATCAAATTTTACTGTTGTTTTACGGTTTTTTTTACCACGACGTTGAAATCGAGTAAAAACACGAGTACGGTATCCGCCATCTTCAAGCCTATCTCCCACCGATTGTAATTTATCCTTAAGTGGGCGAAAAAAGCTGACAACTCCTATGGTTTTTACTTTTGCTTCTAGCTTATAACTACCCACTGGAGCTTTAGCCATGACCATTTCTGCCCTTCCCCCAGGAACCCCAAGCCAGTGGACATTGAAAACAAGCTTTTCACCAGGAACTGCACCATAGACTGTTTGCTCTGCCATTGAATTGTTGGAGATAAAAAAAACAGTCAGGCAAAGAGCAAAACAAAAATTGGTATAAAAATATTTTTTTTTCTTAGAGGCCATTGTTTGCATTATATATCCAAAAAAACTACAAGTTAAATACAGCCAAACATTCCAAAATCATGCTGATTCTACCCGATATCAACCAACAAATCTATTTCAATATATAGCAATTACAAACTATATCCAGCAAATATTACACCCAACCAGATAGGCTATGATAATGTATTTTCAGCTAAGGTTAGGTACAATATCAAGGATGTCGGTTTTTGCTAAATCATATGATCTTAAACAGAGTTTTTTCAAACTTGCAATACCTGAAATATTGTTAACGTAAACTATTTAATTATTTAATAATTTTGCAATTACATTTAATAAAAAAATCACGTATAATGTACAATCAGGTGATACTCCAATATAGCAAATGGAATTAGAGATAATATGCGGCTTAACTTTATACTATTTTTGTTATTTTTCTATGTATCTTCAGTCTCGGCTGCAGAAATTTCTAATAATTATACTAACACAAACATTTCCACAAATACCAAAATCTATACTGTGCAAACATCCTCTTTTATAATTTTGGATGCTGCCCGAAAAATGGCATTTGACTTACAAAAAGCCGGATATAAAGTTGATATTCTTGGTGTGTATGATAAAAGTGCAAAACTATGGTATGTCGTTCATGTTGGCCCTTTTAATAACAAAAAAGATTCACAAACTACATCATCACAGATATCTAAAATGTTTAACATTTTACCTGCGATAATAATTTTAGAAAAACAGAATTATCAAAAATATTTATCTCGCGTACCTAAAGATCTACCAACAACAAGACCGACTAAAAAATTGCAATTGACCAAGGCGGAAAACCAGCCTGTTATAAAACCAGCTGACATCGAGAAACATAAGAAAAACAGACAAACAAAAAATGATTTTCACAAACCATTTCTCACCTCTTTAAAAAAAGCGGTTGAAAATAACCCAGCTATTTTAGTTGCCAAAAACAAACTTCAGGTAAACAGGGTAAAACATGGTTTGAGCAAGGTGGAGCTATTGCCTACAATTTCTATGGGCTTTAAGGCGGATCATATCTATTCATCGTGGAATGATGGCAGTGAAGATAGTAGCAAAAATCCATTCAATATCTCCCTCTCACTATCACAACCAATAATCGACTACAAAAAATGGCTCTCATTGGACAAGGCCAACTATCCTATAAAACAGGCTGGGTTAACCCTATTGATAGAGGCAGAAAAAATATTTTTTCGTGTTGTGCAAGAGACAATAAATATACTTCAAGCCCAAGCAGTTTTAGAAAGATCACAAAACAATTTGGAGCTGGCAAAAAACCATTTACGCTCAAGTAAACTTCGATATGAGGCAGGTGAGTTGACACAGACAGATGTTAGCCAAGCTGAATCAAGGGTTGCCTCAATTCAAGCTGAACTTATTACCACTAATAATCAAATAGAGATTAGCATGGCAAGTTTTACAGAGGTTACCGGAGACAAGGTTCCCATTGGGTTAAGCATACCACCTGTTTTACCAACTTTGCTTGAGGAATTAGAAAAAGCACCAATTGAACATATTGACAATAGAGCCGATATTGCTTTAGCGATCAATAAACTTGATGAAGCCAAATATAGTATCAAACTTGAGGATTCAGAAAAGCTGCCAGTTGTAACCTTTACTTCAAGTGCTTCTCAAACTTGGAATACGGGATCAGAGTCAACACCAGGTGTAAACAACGCAGTCAACCTCTCCATCGGGGTTAGTCTACCAATCGATGCCAGAGGCAAATTTGCCAAACAGAACAGAAAGGCGGTTTTCGCTGTTGATCAACAACAGGCCAAGGTTGATTTAATCAGACAAACTGCTCTAAAAGAGGTGAAACATGCTCTGTTGGGCCTATCATCTGCAAGGGCTAAAGATCAAGCTTTAAAAACGGTAGAAACCACTGCCAAGATAGCATTGAGCGGGGTAGAAAAAGAGTTTTTGGTGGGAACCCGTGGCTCACCAGATCTACTGGATGCCCAGAATGAGCTTTTTTCAGCTCAGAGAGATTTGGTCAAAAGCTATTATGCACTCCTATTAGAGCAATATAAGCTACTTAAAGCCAAAGGTCACTTAACCCTAACAGAACAGATATTTGATCTAAAAAGTACAAGCACTCCCATTTTTACAAAAGAGTTGAACAATTGATTCAAGATTAACTAAGGCTCTGAAAAACTAGTTTCAATTGTTCGTATAACAGGAAAGATAAAATAGGTTATCAACCTTCTTCTACCTGCCAGAACATCTCCATTGAGCAGCATACCTGGTACTAAACGGAAGTTCTCCGGGAGATCCCGAAGATAGTCCCCAGTCAAAGCAACATGGGCACGATAAAATGTCCCCGGTTTGCCGTCTGTGGATTCATCAACTGTATCTTCAGAAATATAGGTAAGCTCCCCCCCAAGATCACCATGTTTTTGAAATGGTAGGGCATCAAGTTTTAATGATACCTCAGAACCAAGCATCAAATAACCGATGTCACGTGGATCAACATCAATTTCTGCGTGCAGAGGAATATTGCCAGGAACCAAAGACATAACTGTATCACCCTTATTGACAATGGAGCCGACAAACAGATCATCTATCTCAATAATGGTTCCATCGGTGGGAGCAAAAATCTCAATATTTTCACGATTACGACCCAGCTTAACCATGCTTCCCAAAATATCGTCTCGCTTTTCAATTGCCTGGGAAAGCTGCTTTCCTGTCTCGGCAAATCTCTGGGATATAAAAGCCTTTTTCTCTGAATTGAGTGCCTCTATTTTGCTTTTATACTCTACTATTGAGTTTTTTAGGTTTTGGTATTCTCGTGATGTAGATAGAGTTTTATCTTTGGCTGACAGCAAGTTTACATATGATCCTACCTTTTGTTTGTAGAGTTTAAGACGGGCGGCTTCCAGCTCTTTTTGGATAGCAAGCTGTTGCTTTGCAAGCTTGATGTCACTATCGGTAGTTTTTAGTTTTTGATGTAGAGCTTTGAGGTCCAACTCAAAAGAGAGAATTCGTGCAGAATACTCCTCTGCACGGCTAAAAAATATTTTACGTTCGATTGGGTGCTCGATTTTATCGGCACTCTCAACACCCTCACGGTTCATTTCAGCTTCTAGACGTTGAATAACAGATTTGATACGTGACAACTCAACCTCAGCCTGGGACCAGTCAGATTCAGCAAAAGTTTCATCAAGGGTGACCAACAGATCCCCTTTATTAACCAGATCTCCAATGCTGACATGAATATTTTTAACCACTGAGCTATCAGTTGCTTGCACATCAATTGTTGGTACACTTGTAGTCAGGCGACCACGGGTAGAGATAGTTGTATCTATGATGGAAAAAGCTGACCAGACAAAAAACAGCGTGATCATAGAGAAAATTATAAGAGTAGTAGCAATTAATATTGGGGGAAAACGACGCCTCTCGATGATCTCATGGGGAGATTGATATTCATTGAGGATAAAATCCACATCTGTATCCCATTTTTCCGGCCTGCCGTCACTCTCAATTATTTCGACCTTCTCAATTTTTTTATTGCTACCCCCATTTGCCCCAAATGTACTTTGAGCAAGGGAAGAGTGAGAACTCCTTACATAATCAGCAAGACGATGCATCATGTTCATGGCAACTTCTGGTGAACGTTTGATGTATGCCTGAAATGCCTGCTCATTTATCTCATGTACAACAACATCTGTTACTGCTCGAGCAGAAGCACTTCGAGGGGTTTTATCAATGAGAGCCATCTCACCAAACATGCCCCCCTTTTTTACCTCCTGTAGTTTTACATAACTACCACCGCTGATTTTACAAACCTCCACAATGCCAGAGTCCACCACATAGGCCAAATCACCCACATCCCCCTCTTTAAAAATAAACTCACCTGGTGCTAACCTTTTTTCCTTACCTGCTGAGTTTTGAGAGGTTTGAGCATTCTGTGTAGTTGTTTGATTAGTGCTCATACCTTTTTCTTAACCTCCACATCTGAGGTGGTAGAAGCAACTAATGGAGCTTTTGGTTTTGCTACTTGTGGTGCAGGGGTGTTTTTTGCCGTCTGTTGCTTTGGCAATTGTTGTTGTGGTGGTGGAACATTTTGTTGTTGGGTTCGGGCTTGTTGCTGAACATTTTGTTGTTGGGGCTTGGCCTGTTGTTGAGGTCTTGCTTGATGTTGAACATTTTGTTGTTGGGGCTTGGCCTGCTGTTGTGCTTCAGCTCTTTGTTGTGGAACATTTTGTTGTTGGGGTTTGGCCTGCTGTTGTGCCACAGCTTTTTGCTGAGGTTTGCTTTGTTGTTGACCACTTTTTGCAGCTTGAGTCGTCTGCCAGATAGCCAACTCCTTTCGCCAAAGTTTGGCATATAATCTATTATATGCAGTTAGGGTTTTATGGTTACCCCACTCCATTAGCTTACCTTTATCCATAACCAAAATAAGATCAAATTCACTGATAGGTGCAAGCTGTTTGGAGATCAAGATCAAGGTTCTGCCACTTGCTATTTCTGGCATCTGTTTTTTTAAATCTAGAACACCCTCAACATCAAAATGGGATAGAACCCCATCCAATATGAGTATTTTTGGGTTGCGTATCAAGGCTCTAGCCATGGCAATTTTTTGCCGTTGTCCTGCTGTTAGATTTGTACCTCCTTCAATCAAGTTGGTCTCGTAGCCATCTGGTAGCTGCTCCACCTCATCATGAAGCCCAACAATTTTTGTAGCCCAGATAACCCTCGGCATAGTTGCATTTGGGTATGGCATACAAATATTATCTCGAATAGATCCACCAAACAGCATGGTATTTTCATTTACCACAGCAACACTAGAACGTAGCTTTGCCGGATCCATAACCCTGATATCCTGATCATCCAACAGAATCGTACCAGACTCCGGTTTCATCAACTTTTGGATCAATCTGATTAGGGTAGATTGGCCTGAACCTGGGGTTCCGACAATTGCAACTCTAGCCCTTGGCTTGATGACCAAAGAAACATCATCTAAAGCCTTTTTGCCATTTGGATATGAAAAGGATACCGACTTCATGCGAATACCCCCAGCAATATCGGTGGTAACTACCTTTTTGCTTGGTTCAGCCCTGGCATTAAGAACTCCCTCCAAAGAGCTAACTGCATTTGTCAGTTTATCCATATCCATACGGAGTGTCACAAGCTGAACAAGGGGTGTTGTTACCCTTCCCCCAAGCATGTTGACACCAATCAAAACACCAGCACTCAAATCTCCGCTAAATACCAACTGTACACCAACAAACAGTAGTGCAACTGTCATCAACTGCTGAAACAGACCACTTATCTGACCAGAAATAGCATTGATTTTTCCTATCTCAAAGTTGGCTTGGGTGTGTTGATATATTGCCGACTCCCAATTGCGATTGCGAATCGGCTCAATGGCTAAAGATTTAAGAGTTTCAATTCCTGAAATGGAGTTGGTCAAGATTGACTGTTTCATGTTGTCAGCACTTACAGCTCTGCTTAACATTTTTTTCTGGATTCTTGCTGTAATAATAACATTGGCTGCTATCAACAGAGAAAAACCAACAACAATTCCACATAATAATGGATTATAATGGTAGAGAATCGGGATAAAAATTATCAGGGCTGTTGAGTCCAAAATTGCCGCAAAATATTTACCAGAAATTGTATTTCTTATGGTGTTGGTCTGTTGTACGGTTTTTACAATATTTGCTGTCTCCCGTTTTTGAAAAAAATTCATTGGTAGACTTAACAGTTTTTGGAATACCTTGGCATTGAGCCTGATATCTACCCGGCTAGTGGCAAATAGGATTATATATTGTCGCAGATAGCCGAGTATTGCGTTAAATATAAAGGCTATAACTATACCAATGGTTACTACATAGAGAGTGGATGTAGCCTGATAGTTGACCACTTTATCCAAAATAATAATTATGTAGATAACAGGTAACAGAGCAAAAACATGTAAAATGGCAGCAATTAACACCAAACTTGCCATCAACCCCTTTTGCTTTAAAAAACCGCCAACCAACCAAGAAAAAGAGAATGGCTGGTCGTCATCTGCCAAGCCGTAATCTCGCCTGACAAGCACCATTTGACCATCCCAAAGGGCGGTAAAGTTGCTCTGTTGAATTTTTTCAACTTTGGGAGTTGGAGAAGTTGGATCAATTATGAGAACCTGCTCAGGAGTACCATTTTTTTTTGATGCTGCCTGAAAGCCTGTCATAACAACACAACGGCCATTTTTAAGTCGTGCTATAGCTGGAAAAGCCTTACCCATTTGCGCCAGATTGTGCCAGCGGAATTTCACTTTTTTGGCCTGCATATTATATTTACGGGCCGCTTTTACCAGAATTTTATCACCAGCCTCCGCCTCTCCTGTGGCAAATTCATGCTGGAGTTGTTCAAGATTAAGCTCGATGCCATGTTGTCTGGCAACAAGAAGAAGACTTTTAAAGGCTGATTGCATAGTATTTATTTTATATTTCTTATTAATTTTTTAGCAATTAACTTCTATATCACTCTTAAATTTTTATCCTATACGACCCCGTTAAACAAAAACCTTAACAACAACTAAATAATACTGCAAACAAAAGGGCCTCCAACAAGAGACCCTTTTGTTACTTCAAAAAATAGTTAAACCCTATCAGTCAAGGTTTAAACAACTTCACTTCCAGCATCAGGGTCTGGCATTCCTCCGGTTCCTGGATCATCTATTCCGGCATCAGGATCATCTGGATTTTCCATTCCAGGATCCATGGTTTCATCCATGGCATCTGCCATTACATCTCCCATCTCATCCATCTGAGGATCAAACTCATCAGTTGCAGGTGGCAACTCATCATCACCAGACATCATTATGTCATCACCAGGAGGTGGCATGTTTGCATCAGCTGTAGTTTGATCATCCATAGGTGGCATCATTCCATCACCATCCATAGGTGGCATCATTCCATCACCATCCATGGGCGGCATCATTCCGTCACCTGCATCTCCCATCATTGTTCCATCAGGGTCTGGTGGTACTTCAGGATCTGGAGGTGGCATTGTGCCATCTCCCATCATTGTTCCATCAGGATCTGGTGGTACATCGGGATCTGAAGGTGGCATTGTGCCATCTCCCATCATTGTTCCATCAGGATCTGGTGGTACATCGGGATCTGAAGGTGGCATTGTGCCATCTCCCATCATTGTTCCATCAGGATCTGGTGGTACATCGGGACCTGGAGGTGGCATTGTGC
>JADFZS010000064.1 GCA_015232405.1 Magnetococcales bacterium
AAAAAAGAGAAAAAGGGATGGGTCGGGAAAGGGGCCGTGCCCCTCCCAAGTGGGGTAGGGGGCAAAGCCCCAAAAAAAAGCCAAAAAAAAAGCCAAAAAAAAAACAATAAAAAAAACAATAAAAAAAACAATAAAAAAAACAATAAAAAAAACAATAAAAAGTCCTAACCGAACAAGATAAAAAATATTGATAAATATCAAAAACATATCGCAGCAATGAGCAAAGGCGTAGATTAAAAAAAGAAGAACTAACAAGGTGTAAGTAGGATATATATTCAGTAATCTGTAGTGGATCTAATAGGGGATAGGTCCAATAAAAGGAAGGGGGAGATATAGCAATGATAATAAGGCCAGCGGGTATTTTGGTAGATGATGGGCGGATATTGACCATGCGTTATCAATATAGTGGGCGGGATCGTTTTAATCTTCCGGGTGGCAACCATGAGGATGGTGAAGAGTTACGGGTGGTATTGGTCAGGGAGTTTGCAGAGGAGTTGGGGGTTGATGTAGTTGTTGGTGATCTAATATTTATGGCGGAGACTTTGGTAGCCCAGCGTGAGGTTTTGCATCTTTTGTTTGCTATCACCTCTTTTGATGGTGAGGCAAAAATCAATAGTGAGGAGACAAAGGCGGAGGAGTTGGTTTGGTTGGACAAAAAATCACTTCTTGATGCTCCATTATATCCGGCGATTGGGGTGGAGTTGGCGAAATTTATAGTGGGTGAACAGCCGACAAAAACCCATTTAGGTAGGATAAATCAGGAGTGGATTGCCTGATTTCTGTCTCAAAATTGTAAAAAAAAAATAAAAATAAAAATTTTTATTACACAATAATTGCGGTGTACAAACTCCCCTTGTCCCACATTTTACCCATTTGAGCATCATGTTTTGTGACAATTGTAGTAATTTCCATCACTTGCCAACCTAATGCGATTGTGCAGTGCATCTAAAACGTAAAAATTTGAATTTGTTTAGAAACTTTGTTGCTGCACCGCACAAAAAAACTAGTTGTAATAACTAGTTAACGCAACTCGGTAACTACATAAAAAGCTATTTTAGAGTATTCTAATGATCTCATTTTCTTAATCTTATATTAAAAAATACAGGGTTGACATCCTTCTACTATATATTCAATCTTCACATCTTGATAATGAACGAAAAGTTTAGGAGCTCATGGGGTGAGTGAGTTTTTATAGCTTAGTAGATTTAAAAATTTATTATCTTGTTACCGTAAAAAAATTTGAATCCTGAAAAAAAATAGTGGGGTTGATTATGAGTATAATAAGGACACTTTTGGCAGCTGTTGGGTTAGTTGTGATCGTTGGTGGGGGTTATGCCTACTCGCAGATTGCTCCAATTCTTGCTGAGTTTGATCCTGGATACATGAAAATGTATAAGGAGTTTGCCACCAAGCTTTTGACAACAAAAGATCCTGGTGAAGCGATGATGTGGGCAGTTCCTGTTGAGGACCCAGATTTGACTCCGGATGATGTGATGGACTCATTGAAGAGTATTGCTTCATCGGAGAATTTTCTTTTTGTTGGTGCTGCTCCATTTTATAAGCAGGTGCAAGCACAGACTGGTGAGGATTATCGCCATATCACATTCCTCTCTTTTTGTGATGCCAGGGTAGGTAAAATGATGGCGGATTACCGGGATGCCTACACGGGTTTTATGCCGTGTCGGATAGCCTTGGTAGAGGACAAGCACGGTAAGCTTTGGTTGTACTCTATGAATCTTGACATGATGATTTATGGTGGTAAGAAGTTACCCCCGGAGCTTCGTAAGGAGGCTTTGCGGGTTAGTGGTGTACTTCAAAAAATGATGAAAGGTGCAGCTCAAGGAGAGTTTTAGCATCGGACTGATTTTTATTGAATCTAGTTTATCAGGGGTATTTTGGAATGCGGCGGACTTGTTACATATAACAGCAAGCCGTCTATCAATTAATGTTGTGATCGGAGGTAGACATGCAACGAGCAAAAATCCACATGGTGGTTCTGGCTGGTGGGTTTCTGGTCGGCGGAATGATGTTTGGTACATCTAAAGCCGAAGCAGGAGCAACCGGAGCGATGCTTGCAAATACATGTGCAGGCTGTCATGGCACAAACGGCCTGTCTGGAGGACCGGCTATGCCAACTATTGCAGGAATGCCTGCTGAGTATCTTGATACTATTATGGCCGACTTCAAGAGCGGTGACAGACCTTCAACAATTATGGGTCGGATTGCCAAGGGGTATGATGTTAAAGAGACTGCGTTGATTTCCAAATTTTTTGCTAGCAAAAAATGGGAAAATGCAATGAGTGCTCCCCAGTCGCAAAACCGTACTATGATAGATGCAAAGAAGGCCAAAAAAGGTAAGAAGCTTGCTAAAAAAGCTAAGTGTGGTAAGTGTCATGAGGATGATGGTATGGCTCAAGACGAGGATACTCCACGTATGGCTGGTCAGTGGGTAGATTATCTAATCTTCAAGATGCAAGATTTGAAAAACAAGCACTTGGATGTTCCGCAGCCCAAGAAGATGGCTAAACGAATTAAAAAGTTGAGCGCATCTGAGCTTGAGGCTATTGCCCATTTTTATGCGGCAGTAAAGTAAACACTGGTTTAGGAGACAAAATTATGTCAAAGCTAACACGTAGAAATTTCGTCAAACTGACCAGTAGTGTTGCTGCAGTTGGTTTGACGGCTTGCGCTGGTGGACCGAGTCCAAGCATCGCAGGAAACTATAAGCACCGTGTGGTTATTATCGGCGGTGGTTATGCAGGTGCTGTTGCTGCAAAATATATCCGTATGGCGGATTCTTCAGTAAAGGTAACATTGATTGAGCAGTCCAAGAACTACTACTCATGTCCGTTGAGTAACTGGGTGGTTGCAGGATTCCGTGATATCAGCGTGCAAAAATGGGGCTATGAGGGACTCAAAGGACACGGTGTTGAGGTTGTTCATGAGAAGGCCACCATGGTTGATGCAGTTGGTAAGAAGGTTAAAACAGCATCTGGCAACACATTTAAATATGATCAACTGATTGTTGCTCCTGGTGTTGGGTTTAAAAACCTGGAGGGATATGATTCCGCAGCAATGGAAAAAATGCCCCATGCTTGGAAAGCTGGACCACAAACAGTTACCCTGGCGAAACAGTTGCAAGCTATGAAGAATGGTGATCCGTTCATCATGGTTGCTCCACCAAATCCTTTCCGTTGTCCTCCTGGACCATATGAGCGGGCAAGTTTGGTAGCGCACTATTTGAAAAAGCACAAGCCAAAATCCAAAGTTCTAATTCTTGATGCCAAGGATAAGTTCTCTAAATTTGGTCTGTTTACTGGTGGTTGGAAACAGCTTTACGGCTATGGTACTGCCAACAGCATGATTGAGTGGGTACCAGGCGGTGAGGGTGGTAAGGTTAGCCGTGTTGATGCAAACTCCATGACTGTCTATACAGAGATGGAGGAGTTCACAAGCTCCTGTATCAACATTATTCCAGCACAAAAGGCCAACAAAATTGCAGAAGATGCTGGTCTGGTTGATGGTAAAGGTTGGTGTCCTGTTAATCTGAAAACATTTGAGTCCAAAATTCATAAAGATGTATATGTGATTGGTGACTCAAGTGCTGCTGCTGGTCTACCCAAGTCCGGTTATGCTGCTAACTCAGAGGCTAAAGTTTGTGCTGCTGCTGTTGTTGCCAAGTTGAACCATAAGGGTGTTCCAACACCATCTTATGTAAATACTTGTTATTCAATGCTTAGCCCAGACTATGGTATCTCAGTTGCGGCTGTATATAAATTTGATGCTGCTAAGCCAGATAAAGTACAGAAAGTTTCAGGTGGTCTATCACCTTCACAAGCACCTGACTTTATTCGTAAGCAGGAAGCTCTATATAATGAGAGCTGGTATCAGAGTATTATGGCAGATACTTTCGGCTAAACTGTCGGAGTTTATGTTAACTAAAAAGAGGCGTAGGGAGAGTGATTTTCCCTACGTCTCTTTAGTATTTGGCAGCTCAAAATAGATGGGGGGGGTTGTCTTTTGTTGCTAGATGTTTTAGTCTGGATTCTGCAGTTCTGATTTTCTTATAAAAAAAACTAGTTCACAATTAATTGTGTTTTTGGCTTACCTGTAGTATAGAAAGGTGTACGTTATTGCTGTGCGCAAATCTGTTTATGCAGCCACATGCGAGAAGTCTGGAGTTCTGAATTAGTTTTTCGCCGAGTCCTTGAAATTGCCGTATCTAGGATTAATCCAACCAGCAAGTGAGGAGTTCGAATAAGCTCTATGAAAAAGATCTGGAACATGTTAATTAATCCCAGCAAACTGGCCTTAGGTATTTTGTTGGGTGGTGGTTTTGTCGCAGGATTTGTTTTCTTCGTTGTTTTTCATTTTGGTATGAACGCGACCAACTCTATGGATCTGTGTATATCATGCCATGAGATGGATGGTGTTTATGAAGAATATAAAAAGACTCCGCACTATAAAAATCCATCGGGTGTTAGGGTGACTTGTGCAGACTGTCATGTTCCCCACGGTAAGACATTCCCTGACTGGATTGACAAATTCCTTGCCAAGCTAACCATTGGTACAAAAGATATCTTCCATCATACAATCGGCACTTATGACACAAGGGAGAAATTTGATGCAGCTCGATATGAGATGGCCCAGAATGTAATTGAAAATATGCGAAGTCGTGACTCCAAAGAGTGTCGTTTTTGTCACTCACTTGAAGCCATGAATCTAGCGGAGCAGGATAAATCTGCGCAAAGAAAGCATAAACGTATCATGGAAGAGGGCGGCAAAACATGTATTGACTGTCATACTGGTATAGCTCATGAAGAGCCGGAAGAGCCAGATGATGAGGAAGATGAGGATGAAGAAAAGGAGGAGTAAAATTCAGGGGTTGGAGTGAGGTTTTCCTGAATGTTTTTATAGCAAGCTTAAAATAGATATCTAAAATGTGAGATTGATTTTAGAGCATTTGGATAGATTTATATCGGTCAATAAAGGATATTTTTTTACGATATATTTGGGTCCATGTAATTTTTGGTAGAATTTGGAGGCGTTAAGATGGAAACTGGAAATAAGCAGGCCATGAGCCGCAGAGGTTTTTTTCAAAAAGTAGGAGTGACAGGTGTTGCTGCTATTGCTACAGGGTCAGCACTAACTGCCCTACCCCGGTCTGCATCAGCGGCTGTTGATAGCATAGTTGCCGATAAGCTGGGTGCAGGATCTGTTACAATGGCAAAGGTGAATATTGATACTCCATCTTCTGCTGATAATGGTGCATTGGTTCGTATGCCAGTGAGCGTGGACCATCCAATGGAGCCAGGTAACTATATTGAATCTGTGGTTGTTTTGGTTGATAACAATCCTCAACCTTTTATCTGTCAGTATGATTTTCTGCCTGAGGCTGGTAAAGCAGAATTTGAGTGCCGTATTAAAATGGCGAAAACTTCTAAAGTTCGTGCTATTGCCAAATCCAACAGTGGCAAGTTGTACGGTTTTGAAAAAGAGATCCAGGTGGCAGCAGGTGGTTGTGTAGGCTAAGTAAAGCCAACCATCAGCACCTGTTTTTACGCTAACACTGAGTCATCTGATTTATTGTTTGGAGAGTTAATTATGGCAGTTATTGGAAAACCAAAAGTTCGTGGACCTCGTCAAGCGGTAGCCAAAGGGTCGGTTGTAACTATGAAAACCCTGATCAAGCACCCTATGGAGAGTGGTCTTCGTAAAGATTCAACAACCGGGCAGACTATCCCAGCCCATTTTATCGAGAGTGTAATGGTGGAGTACGGTGGCAAAACTGTTGTCAACGCCACATGGACTGGTGCTATTTCAAAAAACCCATATTTTTCATTTAGCATACGGGCTGCTGATAGTGGTCCTGTTAAAGTTACATGGAAAGATAATAAGGGTGGCGAGTTTTCAGCCAAAGCAAACCTTAAAGTCTCCTAATTGATTTTTAGCGTATTATAATTGCGCTGCTAGATCTAGTTGACTGATAGTATATTAAGGAGCAGATCTGCTGTTTGTTTATTGTTGTTACCAACAATAAACGGGGGGTGGGTCTGCTCCTTTTTGCTTTATAAGCCAATTCATTCTGTGGCTGAGTTGTGTATGCTTACAATATCAATGCTATACCTTCATTTGTAGGAGCTATCTTGCGGATACTTAAGAGGTGCGCTTGGGGATATGGTTAGTGTTGTTGTGGCGGTATGAAGATATAGTGATTTTAAATCAAAAATATACAGTCAAAAGCAAAACCTTGGGAGGCCTTGCAGGCCCCCAAACCCCCACGCTTTTAAATGTAAAGGCTTAAAAACAAAGGCAAAACCTTGGGCTTCGCCCAAACCCACCAGGGAAATAATTTCCCTGGACCCATAATAATAAAAACATTTTTTTTGTTCAACTTTGGTTTGAATTTTCTATAGCTCTTTTTTGTGGATTTTTAGACTACCATCCCTACCCTTTACCGAAACCAGCTCCCCATCACCAAAGCCAGATTTTTGCGAGCGGTTTAAAGTGTCGCTATCCACAACAATCTCCCCCTCTTTGGCAATAGAGCAGAGTCTGGCAGATACATTGACCGCATCACCAATTATGGTGTAATCACGACGATTTTTTGGCCCGATACCTCCAGCAATTACCTGACCACTGAAGATACCAATGCCGATACCTCGGGGATAACCACCTTGAGCAAGTATGGTTTGAATCCGATCCGCTGCCTTAATAGCGTTGCTCTCCCGGTTTTGTCCGCCAAATCTTGCTAAAACAGCATCGCCAATCATTTTATCAACATCTCCTCCACATTCATGAATAATCTCAACTTGCATGCCGATTATTTTATTGAGAAAGTCTATGACTTCACGGGGAGTGTGTTTTTCTGAAAAACTTGTAAAGCTCCGAATATCAGAATATAGAAGGGTGTTTATAACCTGTTCAGACTCTATCTCCTCTCTATGATCGCTACTGCGCACAGCATTTACCGCACTGCGAGATACCAGACTCTCCAACCGTTCTCTTAAACGGTTTATTGTGTTGGTACGGTTGTCAATATCTTTTTGTGCTTGGCGAACGATGCCCACCAAAGAGATGATTAACAGTACAAAAAGCGCACCGGGATAGAGAATTACAGGTCGTGATGCCTGTATCAGAATGTTGTCCAGATATGAGACAGGTTCATATAGCTCAAAAATTGCCTCAATTTTGCCGTTAACAACAAGAGGTACATAAAGCTCATATAGCTCTTGACCATCTGCTAGGGTTTTACTCTCAATATGCCCTTTTAATGTTGAAATAACCGTTGTTAAACCAATACCCTGTTCTTTTGTACCTATCTGTTTGGGGTCGCTGGCATAGATAACCAGTTTATCAATGTTATAAACCTTGATTTTGGAAATTCTAAATTCATCTCCCTCTTCATTAAAAGCAGCACGTAAGGCAGTGCTCTGCTCAGTATCCAAGGTAATGCCTGCCAACATTTTTTCCCAACTTATCGGAGCAATACGTTTTACCCCATGGGCGATACCTTCCGCCCGAATAGTTGCTAACTGAAGGTAGATTGTCTCCAGCACAGTTTTGCTGGCAATAGATGTGGTGAAGAGCAATATGGCGATGAACAGCAGCAAGACAGGAACAATCCGCTTGATAAAACGTTCCATGATGGGATAGGGGTTATCCAAGGTATCATGTGAAGGTTTTTTATTCTCTTTCATCTTAACCTTTATAAAAACAGATATTATATCAACATCATACTATGAACATGAGGCAAAGAAATTTGCAAAGTCAAATAAAAAAACAGACTTTTATGTAGATATCTCTTTCTTTAAAAAAGCGTCAAACATCAAAACCGCCCAGAGCGGGCCGCTGTAGTCGGTGTTGCCGCCCATGTGACGCTCTTCTAGTACTTCTAGATAGTCCATATCAAAAAAATTGGTCTCTTTTAACCTTTTTTGTTTAAAACAGTTTCGCAATCTTTCACGTAGTGGACCTCTAAGCCATTGGGCTGCTGGTATGGAGAATCCCTGTTTTTTACGGGATAGTATGGAGTTTGGAACTATATCTTTTAGCCCTTGCTTAAAGATATGTTTACCCTGACCCTCAAATAGTTTGAGATCTGGGGGTAGGTTTGCCATCCAGTCCACAAGTTCGTGGTCCAATAACGGAACCCTAACCTCAAGACCGTGGGCCATACTTGCCCTATCCACTTTGGTTAACACCCTTGCTGCCAAAAAAGTCTTAAAATCAAAATATTGTATACGTGAAAGTGGCTCTTCCGGGGCATTTTTCTCCAACTCCTTAAAAATCTGTACAGTGTTGAACCCCATGAGTTTATCTTTAAAATGTGGCGAGTACATATTTCTGCGAATATCACCTTTTATAAGCGATACCCCATGGAGATAGCCAGCGGTGGCATCCAGACCCAATGATTGCAAGGTTGATTTTGCCCGAAAAACACGGGGTAGGTTATCGGCCTTGGGATATGCCCAGCCCATGGGAGTAAATATTGAGCTACGCATCCACTGGGGCATGGCTGCTCTTACCTTCTCTTCTGCCATAAAAAAACGGTAACGTTCATAACCTGCCAAAGATTCATCCCCACCATCTCCTGAGAGTATGACTTTGACCTTTTTCCTAGCCATCTCACACACTATCCAGGTGGGTAGGGAAGAGTTGTCAGCAAACGGTTCATCATGATGGTGGGCAATAAGGTCTATTAGATGGTACTGGTTGGGATCTACCGTATCAATTATGTGGTTTAGTCCATATTTTTGTCCCATCTCTTGGGCAAATGGGGTTTCATCATAATCTTCTACATTAAAAGAGACGGTACAGGCAGTTATGGGATTTTCTGATATTTGTGCCATCATGGCGGTAACTGCACTGGAGTCGATACCACCTGATAAAAAGGAGCCAATGGGTACGTCCGAGACCATCTGGGACTGTACCGACTCTCGCAATCTTTCGATTAGTGATGATGATGCCACCTCAAGTGAGATATCTTGTCGTTGGTTGAAGGTTAAATCCCAATAGGCACGAGGTTTCGACTCTCCTCTCTGCCTGTGGACCGTCATTAGATGGCCTGGAGGTAGTTTATGGGCGCTGTTATATATTGTTCGGGGGTCCGGCACATAACCCAGGGCGAAATAGCACTCAACACTGCGATAATCCAAGGTTCTATCCAGGGCAGGATGGGCTGTTAATCCCTTGAGTTCGGAGGCAAAAATAATCCATCCATCGGGTAGATAGGCATAGTGTAAGGGTTTTATACCCAGCTGATCACGAGCCAGAAACAGCACCTCTTGTTTTTGGTCCCAAATAGCAAAAGAGAACATGCCACGGAGTCTTTCTACACAACCTTCACCCCACTCTTCCCAAGCGTGGACCAACACCTCAGAGTCAGACACAGTTCTAAAAAGGTGACCTAGAGACTCAAGTTGCCGGGTCAATGTTTTGTAGTTGTAAATCTCACCATTAAACACCACCGCCACGTTGCCATCTTCATTGAAAATGGGTTGACCACCACTTTGCAAATCGATGATAGCAAGTCGCCGATGACCAAGGCCGACCCCTGGTTTGGCAAACAGACCATCACCATCGGGTCCACGATGGCTGATGGCTTTGTTCATGTCAGCCAAAATAGCTCGGTCAGGCTCCCGCTGGCCCCGTATATCAAACAGTCCGACGATTCCGCACATCAAAACGCCACTTTCTGACCCATTTATTGGTCAAATGTTTAAAAAGAAGTCCCGGTGGCATACGTAGCCAGTGGGAACGAATAAAAAGTAAAAACCAAGCCAACCAAGAGATAAAATCACGCTCTTCTGGATGGTTGGGTATCATCATACGTTGTATCAAAATAGTCATCAACCAGCCAATGGGCCTTATGGGAGCATGGACCTTTATCTCATCTTGTACCCATTTCGGTATAGGGGTAGCAACAATATCTGCAACAGTTTGTAGAGCATAATAAAGGGGACGTACCAGATTTAGCTCCACTGCCCGAGGTATTAATTGTTGCCAAAAAATTTCACTTTTACCAAAATGGCGAAACAGGCCATCCATATCGGTTAAACCCCGCAGGCCCTTATCAAAATCGCTATCATAAAAAAGATGCACCACACCATGGAGTGTCATATCAACCCTTGAGAGTGTGTAGATATTATTCTCTCCTTTAACTGGTACTATATCCCTGATTAGTAACTCTGAGTCGGGGTTTAATCTGCCAGTCTTTGGAAGAATTGCATGGTGGACATCCACCTCTGTTAGCCGTTCACCATGGCGCATAGGTGGAATTTCGTGCATCCAGTCCCGATAATAGCGTTGATCATAAGGTTCCAGCTCCACCCCTTGCCAACCATTTTTGCTTAAAAGCTCTTCAACTTTGGCTATATCGGCCTTGTTACACAAAATATCAACATCTGCCACCAGCCTTCCTTGGGCCATGGGTAGATCGGACATTAAATATGCTGCACCTTTTAGAAGTATGAGTGGTAGTTCGGTCTCTATTAAAGCTCTTTGTATGCGGTTGACCTCCCAACGCAACATACGGGCATCCTCTTGGGCCACAAACCTTGCCCCTTGCAGATGGTTTTGCACCTTTGTCGTTAAGGTTTCGGTGATCTGGGCGGCATCAAGGATATAACAAAATCGTGAGAGTAGTCCGGCCTTTCGAGCAATACGTAAAAAAAGATCTTGCTCATCAATTGATAGAGTTGGAAAAATAGATGGTTCATTCCACACATCAATAAAAATTTCACCGCTGTTTTTACTTTCAGCCATATTTAATGATCCTCCTCTGTAGCACTTGGAGCCAAGGTTCCCAAGGCGGCAATTAGAGGTGTTAATTGTGGCGCATATTGTCTCCAACGACCAACGGCACTTTTATAAATTGGCTTACGAACTTGAACCAGACTGGCTGTACGGACGGCACGGCTGGATTTATGAAAATCCATGCAGTCATCCTCCCAAGCCAAGCCACAAGAGGTGATGATTTTTTTTGCCATTTTCTCTGGCTCTTGTACCACCTGTTCATACTCAATATCCAACATGCGGTTGGGTAATAGCTGTCGCCAATGGTTCATAAGGCTGTGGTATAGCTGATAGTACGCCCCAAGCTCTGTAAGATCATAGGCATATGGGTGATGGCCTGTAAAATTTTGCATATAGATACTCAGGCAGGTATCAATCGGGCTACGTATACAGTGGATGATAGTTGCGTTGGGGAACATCAGATGGATAAGGCCAACGTTTAAAAAGTTATGGGGCATTTTGTCGGTGATAAATTGCACATCAGGTGATCTCTCCTTGAGGCTACCCTCATATGCCAGGGCCAGATCATGCCATGAATCCTCTTTTATTTCGGCAACGCCTTCAGGAAAACCCTTTCTGGTTTTGTTCAACAGAGCCAGCTCACTGGTGAGATACCAAAGCCCTAAACCCTCACCAGCTCCATATACCTGGGAGTGGCTGGCGATAATCTGTTCCACAAGAGTTGTGCCGGAGCGTGGCATACCTATGATAAAGATAGGGGTTTTGGAGTCGGAGCCAGATCCTTTTAGTTTATCAAAAAGAGCACCATCAAAACTCTGTACTATACGGCTGAACATAGCTGCATCTTGGTTGATATCATAATGATAGCTTGCTCTTTTTATACTGTTGCCCTGGGATAAAAAATTAAAGCCCCGCTCCTTTTCTCCCTGACCCATATAGCCTCTTGCCAATGAAAAATACATGAGGATCTGATCATTGGGTAAAAAGATGCTCTTTTTAAGGAGTGATTCCATATTATTGAGCAGAGAGCTGTTTTTTTTGTTGCTATCTAACTGGCTTAAACTGCTATAGACTCCGGCATTATCATCGTCAAGGTTCAGCCCTTGGAGGAGGGACTCTTCTGCCTCTTTAAAACGGCCTAGCTCAATCAATGCCTGCCCCATATGTATGTGGGAAAATGCCATTTTAGGGTTTAGCTGGCAGGCTTTTGCAAAATATTCCACAGCCCTTTCCGGTTGGCTATCGAGGAGTAGTATTATCCCTATACTGTGATAACCTTTGGCAAAATCCGGTTTTAAAGCTATCACCTTTTCATAGCAGTCTATAGCACCATCAACCCTGCCTAGTTGGTTTAGTGCGTTACCCAGATTAACAAGTGCTCCCACCGCATTGGGCTGTATTGACAGTGCTTTACGGTAACATTTTATGGCATCTTCCAGACGTTGACATGACAAAAATGCATTGCCTAGATTTATATGAAGATAGGGATCATTGGGGTTTTGTTGCAGATAGCGGTTTAACAGACGAATCACAACCCCGATTTGATCACGTTGAGACAGTATATTAACAAGTTGATGGATAAGTTCAGGATGGTGAGGACGAAAACGTAAAAACAGATGGCAGAGTCTTACCGCCAACCCTCCCATTTTACGGTTATCAAGAGACCGAGGTAGATAGAGAATCTTCTGTTTAATTCGTTGGATGATCATGGTTTTTGCTGGGCTTCATCATTTTGGGTCATCATCTCTAGGGTAGCAACAGCCTCTTCAAGATTGCTATATCTAAAATTGAAAATTGTCGACTCTCTGACAACCCTAGCCACAGCTTTAAAAGCGTTATCTCCCAATGTTTCATAGTTAAAGGCGTTGGCAGCCACAAGCAAAAAAGCGTGCTCCTTGGGTATCTGTTCTAAAATCGCGCTCTGTCCCTCTTGATAGCTAGGGGAGACAACCCAGGTTGGTCGGGCTGGCTGCTCCATTAGCTTGATGCTTGCGTCCGGTGGGCGCATATGGGCCACGGTCCCTTTACGGGTTTTGCTAAAATCTGGACCCAAGAGGGCATCTTTGGAAAAATCACGAATAATCTCTATAGATTGATTTTTTAAAGCCACAGGACGGGCCGTGGGAAACACCAAGCCGCTTTCCGGTTGTAAAAGGGCAAACTCATCGGAGAGCAACCGCCAACCCTTCAAGGCCATGGCAGCACACAGGGTACTTTTACCGCTTCCCGGTATTCCCGGCAGTAACATCGCCCGGTCTCCTTTGGCAATAACCGCATTGTGGAGAATTAAAAAATGGTTGGCACGCCCAGCTATGGAGAAGTTCCAACCCCATTCAAACATAGGTGGGGCATGGTCTCTGGGAAATGGGGCTAGATGTTTTACACCATCCAGCTGAAAAAACACCTGTGGTCGCCAAAAACGGCGATAGTTGCTATTTGTGGTTAGCTGAATATGAAAATCTGCAATATCCTTCCACGGCTCCTCAATAACGGGATGCCCCCCATAAATTAGGGTTAAATAGTCGGTAAATTGGTTGATAGAGTTTTTTAAATGGATTGAAAAAGGTCCAGAACGCCAACGTAAACCGGGGCCTTTTAGTCTGTTGGTAAGCTCCCCTCTGCTTAAGTCGGCAATATTCATGAGGTGGCTGATTGTCCGATTTCGGTGGTTTTTAATGGTAGTGGCTGAATAATTCCCAAGCGGTCAAGATCAACAAAAATCTTCCATACATTGGCGACTATCTCCCTGTTTTGTTCCTCACTCTCAAGAGCAAGTTCCAGGCTCTGGATAACTGTTTTGGGAGTCATGGGTTTTTGTTGTAAAAGTTTAAGAATTTCCAAAGCAGGATCAAAAAGCAGATGGGTGGTCCCAGATAGGGGGTTGAAGATCAAACAACCGTTATCGAACTGCTCCCAGATTAGAGAACACCCCTGGGGTACAATCCACTGGGTTTCTTGAGAGATTTTCACTGTTTTGGTTTTAGATAGTTATAAATATGTTAACGGTAGAAAGAGGTCCAACATGATGCTTTTACCGCATAGTATGTACCACTGACAGGTCCGGCATTAGTGCCGGCTCCTGTTGCCAAAGCTCCCCAACGGTTGGCTGCTGGTTGATTTTGCGTTGCCAATATACCATTAGCTGTCATGTAGGGCAGACAGTAACTCGCACCGCCACCGGGACCGTTATTGGTGCCAAATACACCAGTATTGCCAGCAAGTGGAGCATAGTGCCACTCCTCATTTCCAGTTAAAGCACCTTTACAACGACCACCAACATTCATGGTTGTTAGTTTTCTTCCCTGGCTGGTATCAAGACACATTCTAGCAATGGAGGTTCCCGCCAAGGCAGCACCACTTTGCAGTGTGATAATAGCTGGCACACCAGCAACAAGACCTTTTAGCAGCTTACGCCGTCTTGCCAGATGTTGATCTTCCGGGCTTATGTCAGGCTTCTCAGAGTGCCCACCATCAACGGCCTTTTGCTCTGGCAGTTTGGGGCTATCTTGAATTTGATCGGCCATGGGATTATCCTTACAACATTTTTTTAGTTATACTTTCTTTAACAAATACCTACAAAGACTAACCTCTTTGTAAGAAAAAATCAAAACTTGAATTGCCGTTCAGCCAATTTTATCTGCTAAACTATTCTTAAAAAGACACTTATATTGATGCACCATCTGTTCCAAAGTATATTTTTGTAGATAAAGCTCTCTTGCCGCCTCTCCCTGAACTACGCCCAGGTTTGCATCATTAACGTAACAATGCAGTGCTTGAGCCATTTTTTGATGGTTTCGTGGGGGAACCAAAGATCCGGTCTTGCCATCAATCACCAATTTATCCACTCCACCAACAGCGGTTGCCACCACTGGTAGGGCTGCAGCCATTGCCTCAATGATGGTTAAAGGTGTCCCCTCTGCCTGGGAAGGTAAGGCAAAAAGATCCATCCCATGCAAAAACTGCCCAACATCATCTCGCCAGCCAGTGATCCAGAGCTGTCCATCAATTCCCAATTCTTTAGCCAACTGTTCAAGCTCCAACCGTTGTGGACCATCACCAACAATTACCAATCGCAACCCTCTACCATCTACCCCATCCAAGGTGAGCAGATGGTGGAAGGCTTTTATCAGGTTTGATTGGTCTTTCACAGGCCAGAGCCGCCCTACCGTACCTATGACAAAACTGTTGGAGCTATTAAACCGGGGGTCTGGGGAGGTGGCTAGAGTTGCTGGTTGCTTGCTGTTTTTGGCTGGAAGGGTAGATTCTATACCATTGATAATCAGGTTTATTTTATTAGGATCAACCTTTACCTTGGTTGCCAACCACTGGGCAAGATCTTCTGAAACAGCAATAATGTGATCAACAAACGGTGTTAGCAACCGTCTTAATAGGAGATATTTTTTGTTGCTGCCGTCCAAGTCATAACCATCTCGCCCATGTTCAGCGTGGATTACAACAGGCACACCTGCCAAACGGGCCGGGACCACCCCCTCCAAGGCAGCCAGGTTACAGGTGTGGAGAATATCCGGTTTTAACTGCCGTAACAGCCTCCATAACCGCCACCAGACCATTAAATCCTTACCAGCTTTTTTGTTAAGCTGATAAAAATCGACATTTGCCACAGTTATTCGCTCTTTAAAGTTGGAGTTCTGGGTTAGGGAGATAACCACATGACGAAACTCCTCTGGTGGTAGATGGTTGATTAAATTAACCACCACCGTCTCCAGGCCACCGATATCCAGCCTATAAACCAGATGGACGATTAGCATATGGCTCATCCCTCCAACACCTGTAAAACCCGTTTAAGATTATCCTCCCAATTGTACTGTTTTTTTACCAGTTGCAAACCGGCTAAAGCTGCCTCTTTTGCCAGTTGGCTATCACCATTTTGTTTTTCTGCGTTGTTGTCTAGTAGCTCCAACACATTTTTGGCAAACTCTGCTTCACCGTTGTTAACCCATCTCTCCAAACTCTTGGGCAGGGGTATTCCCTCTATAGCCTGTTGGGTTGCCACCACGGGACGGGCCATTGCCATGGCCTCTAGCACTTTGTTCTGTATTCCCCTGGCGATACGTAAAGGGGCAACCGCTACTCTGGCGTGGGCAATATAGGGGCGGATATCATCTACACCACCCACCACTGTAACTCCGTCTAGCTGTTCTAGTTGCTGTACCTGGGGTGTGGCTCCCCCACCAACAATAAAAAACTCTGTATTGTTTATTTTTTGTCTGATCAAGGGGAGAATTTTTTCGGCAAACCAGACAACAGCATCCACATTGGGTCTATAGCCCATGGCTCCGGTAAAAACCAGGGGGATTTTTTCTTGGGGGTAGGGGTTTTCATGTTTAATTGTCGGGGAAAAAAATTGTTGATCCACCCCGTTCTCCCAATAGTCTATTTTTGTACTAGACTCCGGGGCTAAAGTTTTAAACAGCTCTGCCTCTGCTTGGCTGACAAACAGGGAGGCGTTAAAGGTGTTGGCTAATTTTCGCTCATAGGTGAGGAGTTTTTTTGCCTCTCTGGTAAAAACCCACCTTTTAATCCCCCACATATCTTTTGCATATTGCAGCCATTTGTCAGAATCAACATCGACAAAATCGACAACTTTTTTTGCTGCAAGGCTGTTTTGACCAAGAACATATTGGCTTAAGGCTGCTGAGTAGACCACAATTTTTTTTATCGGTTTTTCAGCTAAAATCTGTTTGATAAACCTCGCCATTTCACGGTCTTTATAATAGGGAATGGTCAGGGGTTGATCGGTTAAAAAACCGGATAGAGAGCGGAATTTTGCCAGGGTTGGATTGAGAGCTATAAAACAGCTTTCACCAGCAATCATCCCTTTGTTGGCCTCCACATATTGCCAATCTTCCGGGTTATCAATAAAGCAAGCAAGATGGATACGATAACGTTTGGCAAGGGACTGCAGTAGATGGTAGGAGCGGATTTTATCTCCTTTATTTGGGGGGTAGGGGATACGGTGGCTTAAAAATAGTAAATCTTCCATCCCGGTAGTTTGCCTTGTATGCTCCAACTTTAAAAGGTTATAATCCCGTCCTTATAAAATTCTTGATTTACCTACACAGGGCAGACAATGATAAAAGGCTATTTTGGCTCTTACGGCGGTGCGTTTATTCCCGAAATTCTCCATGAGACATTCCAACAACTGACTGCTCACTACGAAGCAGCCCGTAATGATCCGGCTTTTTGGGCGGAGTATATCGCTTTGATGGAGAACTATTCCGGTCGTCCTACACCTCTGACTTTTGCAGCCAACCTCTCCACCAAGCTTAACAAAAAAATCTATATAAAAAGGGAGGATCTCAACCAGACAGGTGCTCACAAGGCCAACAATGTCATGGGCCAGGGTTTGTTGGTCAAAAAAATGGGTAAAACAAGGGTGATCGCTGAAACCGGAGCAGGTCAACATGGAGTTGCCACTGCTACCATGGCTGCCAGAATGGGTTATGATTGCACCATCTATATGGGTGCTGTAGATGTGGAACGGCAGAGACCCAACGTATTTTGGATGCAGCAGTTGGGGGCAGAGGTGGTTCCTGTTAAATCCGGTTCTCAAACCTTGAAAGATGCGGTAAACGAGGCCATGAGGGATTGGGTTGGTAGCATGGACAACACCCATTATGTATTGGGTACTGCCTGTGGCGCACACCCTTTTCCCGAGATGGTATCCTGGTTTCAATCGGTTATAGGCCAAGAGGCAAGAGAGCAGATATTAAAACTAGAGGGTCGTCTCCCCGATAGGATCTATGCCTGTGTTGGTGGTGGCTCCAACGCCATGGGGGTGTTTCAGGGGTTTTTGTCTGACAATGGGGTTGAGTTGATAGGTGTTGAAGCTGGTGGCAGAGGGGTGGATACCCCACAACATGCAGCACGTATTGCCTCCAACGATGCCAGTGAAGGTGTGGCCCAGGGCTATAAGACTTTTTTCCTCCAAGACCGTGATGGTCAGATGCTGCATACACATTCGGTGGCAGCAGGTTTGGATTATGTGGGTATATCACCAATTCTAGCCGATCTCCATGTAAAGGGTAGGGTACGCTTTATCGCTGCAAAAGATGATGATGTGGTATCTGCATTAAAATATCTGATGAAAAATGAAGGGCTTATTGCTGCGTTGGAGTCCAGCCATGCAGTTGCTGGTGCACTTATGGAGATGGCAGATATTAAAGACGGTTCAGTTGTCATTATAAATCTATCGGGGCGGGGAGATAAGGATATCTTTACCATTGCCGATGCTTTGGGCGATCCCGGCTGGAAGCAGTTTATCGCTGAAAAAGCCAAGCAGTATGCCGGGGAGTCTTCATAACATGGAAAAGCTAATACGTAACACAGATAAAAAAATACTGCTTATGTCCCATCTGGTTTTGGGTTATCCCAGTCTGCAAGCAAACCAGGAGGTGATAGGGGAGATGGTGGCAGGTGGTGTGGATCTTATGGAGTTGCAGATCCCATTCTCTGAACCCATTGCCGATGGACCCATGATTGCCAGGGCCAACCAGAGCGCACTTGATAACGGGTTTAAGGTGAGAGAGGGGCTGGCTTTTATTGCCGATACCATAAAAACCCATAAAATCCCCTTTTTGATCATGACCTATTACAATATTTTGCTGGCCTACGGTGTTGAGGATTTTATTAAAGAGGCCGCAAGAATTGGTGTAAAAGGGTTGATTATTCCTGACCTTCCACCTCAAGAGGCAGCTCAAGCCATTGGCTGGTGTAAAGAGTATGGTAATGGCGAGCTGGATTGGATTCAACTAATGACCCCAACCAGCAGCGATGCCCGGTTACAAGAGATTGCTGGCAGTGCCAGTGGTTTTGTCTACTGTGTTGCCAGAAAAGGGGTAACAGGCAACAAAACCGACTTTGGCAATGAGCTGGCAGAATTTATTAAACGTTGTCGGGCAGCAACCTCCCTCCCGTTGGCGGTGGGCTTTGGGGTTAAATCCCGTGAAGATGTAGCCCAACTAACTGATCTGGCTGAAATTGCGGTGGTGGGAACCGCTGCTATAAAGATCCATGAGGAGCAGGGCGCAAAAGCTGTGGGTAATTTTTTTGCAGGTTTACGCTAGTTGACCAGTGCTATCAAGGGGCGTTACTACGCACAGTTTTTTTTGGTAGCACTTGTTTGCACCCTCTATAGCCGGGAGTTTTTTAACCAAAACCTCTTTTATCCCGACTCCAGCCATCTCATGTTGGACGGTTTTTTAATTGCCGATTATCTCCGTGATACCATAAACAGCGGTTTTGTTGATCCCATGGATTATGCGGTGGGTTATTTTGGTCAGTATCCAGCCCTCTCCATCGGTTACAAGCCACCCTTGTGGCCTCTGATTCAAGCACTGTTTATGTTGGTATTTGGTGAAGAGTCATGGTCCATGCGCCTTGCTCTGTTGGTTCTGGCTATTTTTCTTGCTATCGCCATATTTAGAACTGTAGAACGTAGCTCAGGGCTTTTTCTTGCCTGGGCTGCTGCCTCAATTGCCATCTCCACCCCGTTTTTGGTGCAGTGGGGCTGGTATGCCATGACGGAGCTATCTGCCGTGGCCTTTGTTCTTGGGGCTGGATGGCCTTTTTCCCGTTATCTAGAGGATGGTCACAAAAAATATTTGGCATATATGGTGATACTTCTGGCGGCAGGGGTGTGGTGTAAACAGACTGCTGTTGTGGGTGCATTGTGGCTGTTAATCGCTGTTGTGCTATCTCTGGGGATAAAAGAGACTTTAAAGCGTCGTGAAGTGTGGTTGGCAATGGCAGGTTATGCTCTGCTGATTATGCCGATAATTATATTAACCATCGAGTTTGGCAAGAAAAATATTGCGCAATCCATCGGTTATGACAGCTCTAGTACCTCCATATTTGTCGCTCCCTTAAGCAATATTCTTAAATATCCCCGGCTGCTGGTTGGGGAGCAGCTGACACATCTGTTTGTTGTTCTTGCCTTTGCCGGTATCTTGCTTGCCCTATATCGTCTCTACCGTGGGGTTGCCAAAGGTGAGAGGTGTAATATTATTCTCTATTTAAGCCTTATTGTTGCGACCTATCTTTTTTTTACCCTTATAAATGGCGAAAATGAACGCTATACGGTGTTCTGGATGCCTGCTTTTGGCTTTTTTATTGCCTATTTAATCGATAAGTTACGCTGCTACGCCCCCAACATCCTTGCCGGGGGGGCTGTTTTGGTTCTGTTGAGTTTAAATGTTTCTCAATCTTTTGCCATGACTCCAAGTAAAACCGCAGGGCTAGCCCAAATAGCACAGTACATCGCAGACAACATCAAGCACCCGGTAATAATGATAGACTCCTATGTAAACGAGCAATTTATCTACTTTATGCGCAAGCAAGATCCCCAACGTAGATTTTGGACAATACGCAGCGATAAAGTTCTCTCAATCTCCCCCATGACCCCCACCAGCCGTAATGTTACTTCTCTAGCCAAGTCCAAAGATGATATCAAAAATATATTATTAAAATACGGTATCAAGCATGTGGTTGTGGATAACCATTACACCATGAAAATACCCATACATGACACTCTTAGAAAATATGTAAAAAGTGAAGATTTTCGTCTGCTCCATGAGATACCTGCCAGCTCATACAACACCTATAAATACAAAATGAACAGACCCATTCAAATTTATCAGTTTTTAGGGTGGCAGCCAGCAAAATCCAAAACCCTGACCATAGATGTCCCCATAGTTGGCAAATCTTTTACCGTTCCCCTACAAGGTGGCGGGAAAATAGAGTAAAAAAAACATCAGTGCCGTGAGTATACACCACCCATCTTACCATTTTTAAAGGTGATAATATCATAACGGTCGGCAGGTTGATCGGGTATCTCCATTCCTGGTGACCCCACGGGCATTCCAGGAGCTGCAATACCAGTGATTTGTGGTTTTTGTTTGAGCATACGATGAATATCTTCTACCGGAACATGACCCTCAACAACATATCTACCTACCTTTGCTGTATGGCAAGAGGCGGCTTTGGGGGGAACTCCTAGTCTTGCTTTTATGGGTTGTACATCTTCTACATTTTTTACTGTGACAGCAAAACCGTTGGACTCCAGATATTTTACCCAGCCATCACAACAACCACAATATGGAGATTTGTAGACAACTACCTGTGTAGCAGCCAGGGCAGGTTGGGAAAAAAAGAGCCAGCCTGTTGCAACTAAGGCCAGTATTAAAACAGCCCAAGCAGGTTTTTTTGCTGTTTTCCCAACTGTTTTCATAATCATCAATGCTCTCCAAAAATTAATTTGCTTGCTTGGTTCTCAAGATAGTGGGAGGTTATAAGACCATATTTTTTTTTTAGTATGGAGCTATTATTTCTTGAAACTCTTGATAACCGAAAATTTAATATCTTTATCGGTTGCTTCAATAACCTCAATTTGCGCCCCTCTATAAACAACTATGTTTGATTTATCCAGATCATATTCAATTGTGTTGTTAAAACGGGTCTGGGGGTTGTTGTTATGAAAAGTACGGTAGCCAATGCTGATTTTGTTCTCTTTTTTGCCGTTATAGACAAGAGCCTGTTTAAAACCTTGATCACCAAAATATGGTATTGTTACCTGGGTATATTTTACATCAAATTTACACATTGTGTTATCGGTAGTTGTGACAACACATATCTTTTTCAAGCTTTTATAGGCCTGGATACTCTGCCAGGAGTCGGCAATGGATGATTTGTTGATTTTGCCCCCATTTTCCACGTTTTTGGCTGGGACATAAAAGCGAGACTCGTCATTTTCGGCAATTAAATTATATTTTCCCGGCAGTAGAGTATATGCCCATTTAATTGTAACTTTATTGGGTAGGGTAAGATATTTCTCTTCATGATAATTGCCATGGGTCAACATATTCTCACCAGTTTTAACGGTGATTATATCACCAATAGGTGGTCTGGAGACTTTGGAAATTTTAGGGGAATAGCTGCCACTGGGTTTGGCACACGCAGATATAATTAATGCAGCAGATGCCAGAAATAGAGCCTTGAGTTTAAAATTCATAATTATGTTCCTTATGATTTACGGCAATTTTATATTTTTGCCCAGATATTCAATTTGGTTGACTTATTCGCTCTTGTCGTCTGCTTTTTCAATAGCCTCAACCGCTTTTTGAAATTCATGTTCAAGGCTATCAAAAATATGTAGAGACTCTTTCCACTGTTTCATCTCAACTTTTCCTTTAAGTTGAATAGTGCTTATTTTAACCCTGTTTGCTCCGATACCTGTAGCGGTTGTTCTAATCCAATCTATCTCTTTTAAAGTCTGCACAGCTCTTTTATCTTTTAAGGCGTGCTGTAGATTGGTTAAATGTTGCGAACCCTCTGTTATAAAACTCTTGCTCAAAGATCGTATTGTCTCTTCATCACTATTGACCTTAACCAGTATGGGAGGCTCTTTTTTTGGTTTCTTTATCATATATTTTGGGCTGGGTTTTTTGGCATATGGCTCAATTATCTCCAGCAGCTCCATTGCGCGATATGGTTTGCTCAGGTAGGTATTCATACCGGCATCCAGACATCTTTTTGCCTCTGACTGCATGGCTCGTGCTGTTACGGCGATAATGGGAATATTTATATCCCAGGAATTTTTATCATTACCTTCACGAATGCGTTTTGTTGCCTCATAGCCATCCATCTCCGGCATATGCAAATCCATTAATACCAGATCAAATGTCTCACCAGCTAATTTACGTATCGCCTCATAGCCGTTGTTTGCCACAACAATTTTATGACCAGCTTGCCCCAGAATATCACAGGCCAGTTTTTGATTGGTTGGCAGATCATCTACCAAAAGTATGTGTAGAGGTGGCGTGGTGGGTCCAGTTGTTAAAATTGAGTCGATTTGTTTCTTTTGGGCAACGGTTCTCCGACCTAATAAAATATCAATCCTCTTTAGTAGAGAGTATAGTTTTATCGGTTTTTTCATGGAGTTATCATACTCAGCATGATAGCCCGGCGCACTCTGGGGATAACTCATATTTGTGGGTAGCATCATAATGATCTTATCGTCTGTGAGGGCTGCTACCTCCAAGTTTTCATCAGCTGTAAAACTAAGATCATGGTCAATCAATACAATATCAATCGGCTGCCCGTCTGCTTTTGCTTTACGCAGCGACTTTAACACTGAAGGGCTGTCGGCTGCCTCTTGCAGATCAGCTCCATAACGGCTGATGATCTCCTTTGTGATGGCTCTTCCGGTTTTTTTATTATCAGCAATCAGTATGCGAATACCCCTTAGATGTGTAGGTTTATACTGCTGCCCCTCTCTTTTTATCGAGCCTTTCTGGGGTATGGAGTCAGTTCTTTTACCGATACCAAATTTGGCGGTAAAATGAAAAATACTCCCTTTGTTCTCTTCGCTTTCTACCCAAATTTCACCATCCATCAACTCCACAAGACGTTTGGATATGGTAAGTCCAAGACCAGTGCCACCATATTTACGGGTTGTTGAGGCGTCCACCTGGGTAAACTGTTCAAAAATGGTAGCGGTTCGATCAGGAGGAATACCGATTCCGGTATCTCTCACACTAAAATGTAGACAGATCTGTTTTTCCGTACATTTGGCATCTTCTTTTTTCTCTACCAATATGGCAACTTCACCTTCGTGGGTAAATTTAAAGGCGTTGTTTACCAAGTTGGTTAAAATCTGGCTCAGACGTAGGGGATCACCTATTAAGGGGGGGATATCAGGGGCTATATCATAATATAGCTCCAGCTCTTTTTTGTGGGCTAAAATTGCCAGATTATTACAGTTGATCTCTATTCTGCCCCTAAGATCAAAGGGGATATTCTCCAGATAGAGTTGTCCGGCATCGGCTTTGGAAAAATCTAGAATATCATTGATGAGGGTCATCAAATTATTTGCCGAATTTTGAACTATCTCTAGGTTTTCTAGCTGGTTATCATTTAATTTGGTTGCCAAAACCAGCTCAGTCATACCCATAATTGCATTCATGGGGCTGCGGATTTCATGGCTCATATTTGCCAAAAATTCGCTCTTGGCTTTGTTGGATGACTCAGCAGCTGCCAGGGTCTCACGCAATGAGGTCAATAGCTGCTTGTAGTCGGTGATATCTTTGATAAAACAGGTGTAGGTCAACTGTCCTTTTTGTAAAATAGCGGTAAGTCCGATCTCAAGGTTGACCACATTACCATCGGCACGTTTGCCCGGTAGCTTTATCCGGTGTTTTATCAAGGGGGTTGACTGTTTTTGCTTGGCCTGAAAAGCGAGATCCTCAATGTTGGCATCGAGAAGTTCATACTGGTTGATCATTTCTGATAATTTTTTTTCAACCGCCTCTGCTGCGCTATAACCAAACAGCTCTTCTGCTGCCGGGTTAAACTCAAGAATCCCACCATCCTGCTCAATGGTGATAATGGCATCCAGGGCATTTTCCAGGATGGCTCTGGTGCGGGCCTCACTGTGTTTTAAATTTTCGTAGGCCTGTATGATGATTTTTTCTGCTCTTTTGATATTAAGGCGATTTCTGACCCGGACCTTAACCAACGATGGATTGATGGGTTTAGATAGATAGTCATCAGCACCCATCTCAAGCCCGGCGGTCTCCTCAGCAATATCTGTCATGGCGGTAACAAAAAATATCGGGATATTGTAGAGGGTCGGTGTGGCTTTCAATCTTTTGCAAACTTCGTGTCCACCCATACCGGGCATCATGATATCCAAAAGAATAAGGTCCGGATATTGGGACTCGGCAATTTTTAAAGCATCTTCACCATTGGTGGCAAAAAGAATGCGATACTCATCCTGAAGAGCCTCATTTAGCTGTTCGATGTTGCTGGATTCATCATCCACAATGAGGATTGAATGGCGTTTGTCGTTTGAAAGTTCCATTATAATTATGTATCTCTTGTAATACCGAACTTATCAGCCACAACATTTAGTGACTGTAATGCATTGGAAAAGCTAAGAGTGTTGATATCAGCTTTTAGTGTTTCTACCTCTTCTTGATTGCTGTGTCCATAGAGATGTTTCTCCAGGGTGACGAACTGTTTTTTTGCCGCCATGTCATTGGCTATCAGTGACTGTTTTAAGTCAGCGATAAGTTTGCTAACCGTTGCTATATCCAAATCAATAACTTTCCCAATTCTACCAACAGTTTTTTGTCTGGCAAGGTTATCTTCCAACATATCTGCAGATTCAAATACAGGTAGCAGAAACTCCTCAAAACGTTCAAGGGCAGAGTTGATCAAGCTAGCATCACCATCTTTGATGGTCTGCTCCAGTTCTTTTGCTGTTGTTGACAGGTTCAGAGCACCAAGACTGCCAGAGGTTCCTTTGATGGAGTGTACCAGTTTTAATGCTTGATCTCTGTTATTATTATCTAAAGCTGTTTTAACATTTTCAACAATACCAAAGTTTATCTTTTTAAATGATATGACCAGATCCTGAAATAGCCGCTTATTACCTGTAACCCGTGTCAGCCCATTGTTAATGTCAATACCGGGAAGATAATCGGGAAGCTCAATCTGGTCACTCTTATCTTTTTCGGGTGGAGCAGTGACGTTTGCAGCTTTTTTACGGGGTTTTATCCATTTACCAAGACATTCATATAGCTGGTCAAGCTCAATGGGTTTAGCAACATAGTCACTCATACCAGCCCCAAGACATCTCTCCTTGTCGCCAATCATGGCGTGGGCCGTCATGGCTACTATGGGTATATGCATGGTATCAGGATCATCCCGTAGATATCTTGTTGCCTCAAATCCATCCAATACCGGCATTTGCAGATCCATAAAAATCAGCTCAATCTCTTCATGCAGCTCTTGGGCAATCTCTACTGCATCGTGACCGTTATCTACCACCTGGACTATCAGACCGATACCCTCCATTATCTCTTGGGCCACCTGCTGGTTTATGGGGCTGTCATCAGCCAACAGTACCTTTGCCCCGGCAATGGTTTCCCTAAGTTCAGATTCTATCAGGGCAACTGGGGTGGTTATTGTGGTTGGGGATTCTGGCTGACGATCAAAGTGAACCAAAATAGAGTCAAGTAGTGTGGAGCTACTGATGGGTTTATTTAAAATTGTAGCAAAACCTGCACTCTGGGACCGTTCAATAATATCTTCACGGGAGTGGGCTGTAACCATTATCATGGTTGGTTGCTTGCTCCCAGCAAAAATATTTTTTATTTTTTTCGATGTTTCTATGCCATCCATAAAAGGCATCTGCATGTCAATTATTATCAGATCATAGGGTCTGCCCCCGGTTTTTACCGATAGCTCAAGCTCGGAGATTGCCTCATTTCCTGACTGCATGGTGGTAACTGCAAATGAAAAAGATACAAGTAGCTCTTTTAAAATAGTTAACGAGGTAGGGTTATCATCTATCACCATTACCTGCAGGTCACCCAGTGTTGTCCGTTTTCGCTCAGGTCTATTGGTTTTATGGGGTTGAATATCAAAAGCGGCGGTAAAGGAGAAGGCTGACCCTTTGCCATGTTCACTTTCAACATCGATATTACCACCCATCATACCAACCAACCTTTCACAAATGGTCAGCCCCAACCCGGTTCCACCATATTTTCTGGTGATGGAATTATCTGCTTGGGAAAAAGCGGTAAATAGTTTTTCAATCTGCTCTTGGGTCAAGCCTATGCCTGTATCTCGTACTGTAAATCTCAACCAGGCAAATTTGTCTGTAACATGGGCAGGCTCTATGGAGATAACTATCTCTCCTGACTCGGTAAACTTAACAGCATTGTTGGCAAGGTTGATCAATATCTGCCCAAGGCGTAG
Organism: Magnetococcales bacterium; assembly: GCA_015232405.1. GTDB lineage: Bacteria > Pseudomonadota > Magnetococcia > Magnetococcales > JADFYX01. Next base: position 26,542 of record JADFZS010000064.1, read on the forward strand.
GGGGTCACCAACAAGGCTGGTCGGGGTATCGGTATGGCAGTGGTGGAGAAATTCAATGCCTTTCTCCTCTGTTTTTGATGTAATAAGATCGGTAACACTTTTGAGAACATCTTCTAAGTTAAATTCAACTCTCTCCATCTGCAGTTTATTGGCTTCAATTTTAGAAAAGTCCAAAATATCATTTAAAATACCAAGAAGAGAGCGAGACGCACTCTGTATTTTATTTAAATAGTCAAGCTGTTTTGCCGTCATTTTGGTCTTTAACAAAAGATGACCTATACCCATGATGGCGTTCATGGGGGTGCGAATTTCGTGGCTCATATTGGCCAAAAAATCACTTTTTGCTTGGTTGGCAAGATCGGCAGATTTTTTCGCCTCTGCCAATAGATGGTCAGATTTATACTGTTCCAATGTACTGGCAATACCGTGGGATATACTCCAGAGATAATCCTCCTCCTCGGTGTCCAGGGTTTGAATCTCATTGAGAAACAGAATGATAACGCCCAACAGTTGGTTTTGGGAAAAAATGGGTATTGAATAAAAACCATGGCTTAATAAGCCATCTATATTTAATTCACTAAAATTATCAATTTTATCAGTAAACAGAATATCTTTGTTTTCTATGGATTGCTGGCTTAAGTGGTAGCCTACATTTTGTATTCTACACTTATCAATAAACTCCTGGGGCAGACCTCTTATTGTCGCTAAATCCAGCTCGCCACTATCCTCATTTTTAAGAAATATGGCCCCTTTTTTACTCTTTATCAGCCAAGCTCCGGCCTGTAGCAGCTTTAAAGATTTTTCCATCAATATGGCTATGGTCTCTCTTTTTTTACCCAGACATAAAAGCTCGGTAATTATCGCTCGAGAGCGTAAAGCCCTGGCAGTTCTCTCTTCTAGCTCAGACATGGCATGGGAGAGGATGCGCAGTTCATCACCATATCGGCTGCTCTGTATGGTAATTCCCAGCTGTTCTTGTGATGTGCGGTGTACCTCAGCGGTCATTTTTCGCACCCTGAAGACAACAATAAGGGCCAGTGTCAAAAGGGCGGCTACCAAAATGGTCGCCATGAAAGTCCTTATGAGGTTAGCCTCCTCCACTAGATGATCGCTGAACTCCTGGAGACGACTTTTTTTTGCCAAAACAGCAAGATTAAGAGCTATCTCTGTGCTGCCATAATCTTCATACTCCTTACCGACAATTACATAGTTATTTAAAATAGTCTCAAGTCGGTTCTCTTCCACTACATGGGGCAGGTTATCGGCAATTACCCGATCAGGAGAGCTTGCTATGATTGCCACCACCTGGGCATCAGCACCAGTAAGAGGGTAGATCTTGCGCATAAGGTCATCATCCATCTCCCTTATTAGCATCAGAAATCCTTTTGGTTTTCCATCAATAACATTGCCTGCCACAGAAGTGGTGATAAAAAGAGTGTTATCTTTTACGGCTGTGGTTAAAACCTGGCCCTGACTCTTCTCTAGATATACAGGCAGTTGTTGCAATACCCAAATCGGGATTGTTCCTCCCATGGGGGAGTAGGTCTCTTGCAGTTTTTTATCATTGGAAAAAAGAAGAAAATGGCTTGGCAGAACATTGCGCCACTGGCTGACAGGGGGAAGCCATTTGGGGGTTCTAGCGTTAACAGTAACATCGCGACCGTTTTGCCGGTTTTTGCTGCTGTAGTTGATAATGCGGTAATTTTCCGATAACAGGCGTGATAGGCTTTTAAAATGAGTTTTATATCTGTCCATATTCTCTCGCACGGTACGCAGACTTAGCCCAAGCTCTTTATGTAGTGCGACAGATGCCACATCACTAAAACGTGATGATTGAAAACGATCTATTCCTAAACTAACTATTATAGTAACTAGTAATCCTGCTACAACCGCCTGAATCGCTAGTGGAAATTTGTCCAGCCAATGTCTCAAGAACCAGGCTCTCCTATTAGTTCATTACCGTTGAAAAGCCAACCGGATGCTTTTAGTTTGTTTGCAGGAATAATATACATTTTAGGGTCAAATTTATCTTGTTGTTTCAGCAGATGCTGTACCAATTTTTCAGCTTTTCTACTATAGCCACCACCACTCCACGTCGAAACGTTCAACACATTGTATAAAGGGTAGCGTCCTTGGGCAACCGCTTTATGATCATCAGGGTCAATACCATTTAAATTAAGCATGTTTAGCCGTTGTAATTCTTTTTTGGTCATGAGCCATCTAGCAATAAAGCCTACAGAATATGGATCGGCAGAGACAGCATCTTTCATATCTGGAATGGTGCTCACATTTTGGATCATAGGTGAATGAAGATCTTCATTATCAAGCAATATACGCCAGTGGCCCGGACGAATTTTACAGTGCAAACGGGTTACAGGATTAACACTGTATTTATACGATTTAGCCCTTTTATCAGCTAGTTTCTGCCAAGATGATATGTCCCCAGAAAATAGTTTTTGCGCCTCTGATCCACTAATATTTTTTACCGGGTTCTCTTTATGGGTGATAAGTACGTTGGGAATTATCCCAACAGTGTGAAAAACCAAACCGGGCAGACGGTCCGTAAGGGCTGGCGGGCAGCAATAACCGGTAATATCGGCAGCTTTTTTAAACACCATACCAGCACTGGTTCCACAAGTACCCTCATGGAGCACAATTTTTAAGCCGTTGGTTTTTGCGTAAGACTCTATTATAGGTTTTGCCGCAGGATAAAAATGTTGATCCAAACTGATAAAAATATCAGGTTTTCCAACACTTTTAGGGTAGTTTACTTTTTTCTTTAGCCATGTATCTTCAACAAGCCCCTTTGCCTCTCCTGGCTGAGAAAACTTTGGCCCCTGCAGGGTTTTGTCCATAAATTGGGTTGCTGCAAACAGTGGGGTAGAGAAGATAAGAGTCAGAGAGATTAAAGCAGATGAGATGTTCAAAATCATACCCATAACAGTTCTCCATAAGTACAACAATTAATTACACTTACAGGTGTTGTGTGTAAATTAACATAATAAATTTGAATAATATTTCTTAAGTATAACATATAAATGTAGTAGAACCATGACAAAAAATTTCATATTTAAGCTACAAATATAAAAAAACTAGATAGATTTCAAAGAGAAGATGAGGCTATAAACAAAAGCACTTTGAACATTTGTATGGTGTGAAATATAAGGTTCAGAGCTGTATATAAAAAATCTGTTGGATTTATAGATAGATAATCACTCTATTTTAATAGCCATGGAGCTGTTTAATCTAGAAACAGCAGTTGTCAGCACGTACCTGACGCAACTTATTGATTCATCTGGCATAACAGAGCAAAGTCTCATCACCAACAAGGTGGCTTCGATTTGCTCTGTTACACCAGCTAAACCAATATGTTACGCCATGTACGCACCGCCAACCGCCGTTTGTTTCTAGGTTAATCTATGAACTCTACACCTCCGGCTCGCTCAAAGTCCATCTTCACACACCCCTTAAGAGCAGCAGATCCAGAACCATCCTTGCTTCCCCA
>JADFZS010000065.1 GCA_015232405.1 Magnetococcales bacterium
TTCCAGTTAGTGCTACCCGAACTGGTTGTGCCAATTTGCCCATCTTGATTTCAAAAGCAGATAATATAGAGGCAAACACCTTCTCTATGCTCTCTAGGCTCCACTCCGGGTTACTCTCCAAGCGGTTTGTCAACTCTGACAAGGGGCCAAGAGCCGCTACTTTCATATGTTTTTTTGCTGCGCTTGGCTCATAGGCAGGTAGCTCATCAACAAATAAAAACGAGACTTTTTGCGCCATTTCCACCATGGTTTTAGAGCGTTCTTGAAATTCTGGGATAATCTCTACAAGCCTTTGCTCATCAAAATTTTCAATACCCAAACGTCGTAGCTGGTAGGCAAGATCTTCTACCAGATCCTCAGGTTCAGAATCCATTATATGGTGGGAGTTGATCCAGAGCAGCTTATCACTGTTGAAAATGGCAGCCGAACGACCAACCTCACAGATATCAAACAGCTCTTCCATCTCTTTTTGGGTAAATATCTCCTGATCCCCGTGGGACCAACCAAGACGGACCAGATAGTTGTTGACCGCTGTGGCTAAAAAGCCATCGTCCTTGAATGATAGGACAGAGACCGCTCCGTGACGTTTGGACAGTTTAGCACCATCTACACCATGTAAAAGAGGCATATGGGCATATTCAGGAACATCCCATGCCAATGCTTCAAAAAGCTGAATTTGTCTGGGGGTATTGCTGAGATGGTCCTCACCACGAATTACAAGATTTATCCCCATGTTGTGGTCGTCGACAACAACAGCCAGGTTATAGGTGGGTGTACCGTCTGAGCGAACCAATATGAGATCATCAAGTTCGTCATTACGCACCCTGACCTCACCTTGAATTTTGTCCTGCCAGATCACCTCCCCCACATTGGGACGTAAAAACCTGATAACAAACGGAGCACCGGGGGATGGAGATGAGGTTCGATTACGACAGCGACCATCATAACGAGGTTTCAAACCTTTGGCCCGCTGCTCGTCACGCATTTTATCCAACTCTTCTTTACTACAATAACAGCGGTATGCCCGACCACCTACTAGAAGTTGATCTGCTATATCAAGATGTTTTTCACTGTTGGCTGATTGATAGTATGGCCCTTCATCAGGATCCAACCCCAACCAACGCATTCCTGCCAAAATAGTATCTACAGCCTCTTGTTTGGAACGCTCAAGGTCTGTATCTTCAACCCTTAAAATTGTCGTTCCGCCGTAGTGTCGAGTGTGTAAATGACAAAATAGAGCTGTTCTAGCACCTCCTATATGTAAAAATCCTGTGGGAGAAGGGGCAAATCTAGTACGCAAGGTCATGTTTTCGTGTCCATTAATGCTAAGTTGATTAGTATAACTTTCTTTAAAAAAAACAGCATGCCATAATTTTAATCGACACTCCATGTCTTTCCTTACTAGCGTATATCTTGTTGTTGATTTAGTATAGGGGGATTTAATGAATATTATGAGTATAAAACCTATCATTCCAAAATAGTTAAGGAGCCATAACTGTGGGTTCTACCAAAGATCTTAACCAACCAGATGTTTTTGCAGAAGCACTTGTTCATGCTACTCTGTTACAAGACAGAGAAAAATTGGCCGCTTGGCTGGCCGAAGATGATAACATTACAGAGCATCCATTCTGGCAGTGGTATGCCTATTTTGCTGATCGTCTTATCGATATGGCTCCCCAACCGGAACATGGCTTTCAATCGCGCCCATCCCGAACAGTTGCTGCACCAAAAATTGGTCGCAACGATCTTTGTCCCTGTCAATCTGGCAAAAAATTCAAACAGTGTCACATGGATAAAGAGGAATCAGTTGACTGGAAGCTTGGCTCCCCAACCCCAGCTATAAAAGCCATGGCGGTATCGCGGATAATCCAAGCATCACCAATTGAGGTGTTGGATAAAGTACCCCAGGATATGGCCTCTGATGTAGTGTTGACTGAAATGGCAGCTGCTTATCACAATGGTCAAAAACTACAAGAAGCTATCGAACTGGTTAGAACAGTTCTGGATGGTGACCGGGAAGATCCACATATACTGTGGGACTATTGGATCGCTCGCTATGCTGAGTGGCTTGTTGAGGCTGGCAGAGAGACCGAGAGTGAGCAGTTCTTGATGGATGAATATGACGCTCCTCGTAAGGTGCAAGCTTGGCAGGTTGCCCAAAAACTTGCTGCTTATTATGTGGATCAGGGAGATACTGAAAATGCGGAAACCTGGGTTGATACCGCACTGGAAGGAAACAGTGAAAATCCATTTAACCACTATTTAAAAGGTCTTTTGCAACACTCACTCTCAAATTGGGAAGAGGCGGAGGCATCATATGCCACAGCTTTGGAGAAGAGTGAAAACTTCCGCGATGAAGAACGTGCCTACATGACTCCAATGGTAGAGGAGGCACTACAGCAGGTAAAAAACCGCGAGCCTCTTGATGTGGAAGAGGAAGAAGAGGGAGAGATTACCCATAACTAGCTGGTGTTTGTGGGCTGTAGATCCCTCTTTTAATATAGTGGGTTAAATTTAACATGCCCAAGGTTCAACATTTGAAAAGTTCCTGAACCTTGGGCACTGCCTTTCACCTGCTGGCTTTATTATCCTTGAAGCTGCAACATTTTATACTCTAAATACTGCCGTAAAAATCTCTTTTTGGTGATATATTTTTTATAAAGGTCGTTAAATAACCTATATCAGCTAGATGATAATATACTCTGTTATGTAAATGGAGCCAAGACTGTTTTATTTACATTTTTTAATATTAACCTGGGTTTGTTGAGCAATTCGGGTTTAAAAATACCTTGGGCTTTTAAGCTCCAACTTTCCAGGAAAAGGTTCCTGGCCCAATAAAAAAGCGCTCCTTATCTACTGATAAGAGCCAACGTATTAGGAAATCAAATTATGAAGCGCAGCCACTATTGTAACGATGTTAGAGAAAAACAGATTGGAGACCGAGTAACCCTTTTCGGTTGGGTCAATCGTCGCCGGGATCATGGAGGAGTTATTTTTGTTGACTTAAGAGACCGTAGCGGGATCGTGCAGGTGGTTTTTAGCCCAGAACGAAATGTTGAAGTCCATAAACAGGCACATGTGTTACGCAATGAATTTGTAGTGGAGGTTTCAGGTACAGTCTCCCCCCGCCCTAAAGAGACCGAAAATCCAAAAATGGATACCGGCATGATAGAGGTTGAGGTGGATGATTTTACCATTTTGAATGAGTCACAAACCCTACCATTTTTATTGGATGATGAAGACCTTGGAGAGAACACACGTCTGAACTATCGTTTTTTGGATCTGCGCCGTCCTGCAATGCAGCACAATCTATCTTTTCGCCACAGGGTAAACCACACCATTCGCAATGTTTTGGATGGTGAAGGGTTTTTGGATATTGAAACCCCAATGCTCACACGCTCAACCCCAGAAGGTGCAAGAGATTATCTGGTTCCATCACGGGTCAACCCGGGACAATTTTATGCTCTGCCCCAATCTCCCCAACTTTTTAAACAGCTTTTGATGATCGCAGGCTATGACCGATATTTTCAAATAACCCGCTGCTTTCGCGATGAAGATCTCCGAGCTGATCGTCAGCCTGAGTTCACCCAGATCGATTTAGAGATGGCGTTTGTCGATGAGAGCGATGTCATGGGGATTACAGAGTCCATCATCAAAAGCAGCTTTACAAAAGCTTTGGGAGTTGAAGTTAAAACTCCAATTGCCACCATAACATATGAACAAGCCATGGAAAAATATGGCCTGGATGCTCCAGACATCCGCAACCCACTTGTTTTAACCGATATCACCCAGCAGATGAAAGATACCAGCTTTAAGGTGTTTGCCTCCCAAGCAACTGTAAAAGGTCCAGGGGGTGTTCAGGGTGCGGTGAAAGTTCTCAGGGTTCCTGGGGGTAACAAACTCACCAGAAAACAGATTGATGACTACACCAAATTTGTAGAGATTTACGGTGCAAAAGGACTTGCCTGGATCAAGATAAACGGTCCCTGGCAAGAGGGAAGCTGGCAATCACCCATCGTTAAATTTTTCTCCGATGAAGAGAAAGATGCCATCATCGCGGCAACAGGGGCCGAAACCGGAGATATTCTCTTCTTTGGGGCCGACAAGCTATCGGTGGTAAACGAAGCTCTAGGCCGTTTGCGAGTGGCTGTTGGTAACGATATGGGTTTAGTTGACCAAGATGCCTTTGGCTTTGTCTGGGTAACTGAATTTCCACTGTTGATGTGGGATTCCGAAGCAAAACGTTTTGATGCCGTCCACCACCCGTTTACCGCTCCCATGGAGGAGGATTTGCATTATATGGATGGTGAAGAGGTAGATGGTGTTAGACCTCTCCATAAAATCCGTTCCAGAGCGTATGATCTGGTCTTGAACGGTACTGAAATAGGTGGTGGTTCAATCCGTATCCACGATCCCAATATGCAACGTAAAATGTTGTCTCTCCTCAACATTGGAACTGAAGAGGCCAACGATAAATTTGGTTTCCTTATCAAAGCGTTGGAGTTTGGCGCACCACCCCATGGTGGTTTAGCACTGGGTATGGACCGTCTTATTGCAATAATGCTCAAGGCCGAATCAATACGTGATGTCATCGCCTTTCCAAAAACCCAGAAAGCCGGCTGTGTTCTCACCCAAGCGCCAGCCAGCGTTGATCACACACAACTTCGCGACCTCTACCTTAGAAGTACTTATAAAGCAAAGAGTTAAAAACGTAACTCCAGCCATAAACACAAAAAAAGTCCCGGTAAGACTCACTTATCCGGGACTTTTTTTATCTCCACAAGCAAAAATACAAATATAATGGTGACAAATTACGTCAGCAACTGACATTTTGAGTCATAAAACATCAAACAGCTAAAAACAACAACCATATAAAATATTGTAACTATTATTAAATATATGTTGGCACATTTGTCGCGGTGATGTAAAACAGATAATAATAAAAATAGAAGTGCAAAATTTTTTAAAATTATTAATCAATTAATTTTAAGAGATCAACTATGAACAGGGTCAATAATAGAAACATAACTACATATCAAAACGGTGAACAAGGTTTTACCCTGATTGAATTGATGATTGTAATCGCCATTGTTGGTATTTTGTCCTCCATAGCTGTTGCCAGTTATAAAGACTACAGCGCCCGCACCCAAGTAACCGAAGCCATGGAGCTGGCTAGTGCTATCAAGATAGGTTTAGCTGAATATTATACAGTCAAAGGTACAACCAATGGCTATTCAATCTCCACTAATGCTGTAACCTCTGGTCGCTATGTTGATGCCGTTGCCATTAGTAACCTTGATGCATTGGGGGAAACTGCTGGTGTTGCAACTGTTTCGGCAAAAATAAAAAATAGTGGTGTTAACCCAGATATCCAAAACTTTGTAATTACACTCTCAATGGTTGGCGGCACACTTTTTAACTGCTCAGGTTCCATGGCTCAAGAACACCTGCCACTAGCCTGTACTGGTGGTGTACCAGCAACAGCTGCACAGATCGCAGCCTTACAGGTAGTACCAAGCTATACAGGCACAGCTAAATAGTTTTGATGTTCCAACCTTAAATTGCCAAAATATATATGAATTTACGTAGGACATACGTATAACATTGAATTTGTACGTAAAAGAAGCAATGGCAAATATCAACAAGACCAAAGCAGAGACAAAAAAAACCCAGGCATTGCCTGGGTTTTTTTTGTAATAAAATTAGCTCCCGGTTAGGGACTTTCAACTCTATCAAAACAGCGCAGACGATAAAGCTCCCGTTTTGGCCCTTCATCCAGGTCACTGAAAGCCTCACGAGTGTGCAGAACATTGTTGCTTATCAAACCTAAACCGTTCTCCAACCGACCACGAATAATGTAAGGAGAGTCACCATTCATAATTTTTGTTAAAGCGGCATTGGCAGCCTTGACCTCTGGGGTGTCTTTCCAACTGATACTAATCGTACGAGCAGTATAACGCATATGGAGATGATCACCTTTGACCGAAAAAACCGGGCCAGTGCGATCTGGTCTTGCCACTTTATCCCCTTCCATACGAGCAGGAATTGTCATCACTTCGGGGTCCATAAAGGTTTTGATATATTCTGGATTTTCATCTCGTAAGAGAATATAGGCAATTTCATGATCCAACAGCTCATTTTCTCCGCCCTCATGGGCAGAACGCTCACAATATAGCGATAGGGTCTGAACCTGCCTGTCATTGGTGTTATAATAGCCATCGGTATGCCAGCCAATTTGAGCTTGGCGATAGGGTATATAGTTAGCAAACGGACCATGGGCTGAACCACCGGGAGAGAGTTTTGACAAACCAATATCACTTGCCCCCAAATTATGGTCGACATCATTTACTCCCAACTGTTTTAAGAGTGCTGGCAGTGGGTTTTCTTTAATCTTTGTGGGGTCTTTTACAGCATAGACAACCATGTTGGTCTTATCACAAATATCTTTAATTTTATCCCGTTCATTTGCTGTTAGGGCATATGGATCTTGAATTTCAACGATCAACCCTGCCAATGATTGTGGATAATCGGCAAGTTTAGCCTTGCGCCACTCCTGATAAGCTTGATCATTTCCTAAATTAAAAACTGAACCGTTTGACATAATTATTCCCCTATAATTTTTAACAATCCTCTATTTGGCAGTTGCAATCAGATATTTATAACCAACTACCGCATCTAGGATAATACTGCCGCAAAAAAAATGGCTAGGAATCAATTTGATTCCCAGCCAAATTTTACGACCTACAAAAAATTAATAATAATTAATTTTTATCTAACTACAGACCCATACCCATCTGGATATATCCTGATGGACATGCTTCATGACAGACATGACAACCGTTACAACGGGTATAGTCGGTGTGCATGATTTGCCCTTTGGGACGCTTATAGTCACGCTCAATGGCTTCTCTTGGGCAGAAAATACGACATTGATCACAAACACTACATGCACCACAACTCATACAACGGGCTGACTCAGCAACCGCTTGGTCAAATGTAATTGTTGTTGTGGTCTCACCAAAGCCTTTGATAGCCTCTTCAACTGGAGTGTGCTTCTCTTCTGCGCGTGCTGACTCCTTAAAGAAGCTGAGACGCATCTCTTCTGGCTTAACAGTTTTGGTCTTTGAAGGTGGACGATAGACATTGCCGTTTAAGTAGGCATGAATCGCACGTGCTGCCTGACGACCATGACCAACAGAACGGGTAGAGATACCAAGACCAAGAACGTCACCACCAGCAAAAACACCATCTACTTTAGTAGCGTGGGCTTTGTCGGCATCAATCCAACCCCATTTATTGGCAAGATCTTCCATACCCTCTTCCAACTCAGGAACCTGACCAATACCCATGATGATGGTATCGCAATCCACAACAAACTCTGATCCTTCAATTGGAACCGGACGACGACGACCGGAGCTATCAGGCTCACCCAACTCCATGCGCTGTACCTTAACACCAACTGCACGACCCTCTTTGGTGATGATACCAACAGGAGTTGTCAACAACTCAAATTTGATACCCTCATCCTCTGCTTCAACCACATCTTTGGCGATAGCAGGCATCTCATCTTTGGTACGACGATAGAGAACTGTAACCTGAGCACCCTCGGTAATACGACGTACTGAACGGGCGGAATCAAGTGAGGTTTTTTCTACTGAAAGCACCTCCTCATCATGTTGATCTTTTTCGTCGATAGCTTCACGTGCTCTATCATAAGCTTCTTGGTTTCCAGACTGCTCTGCCTCTGCAAGTGTGTCTTGCAGACGCAAGGAAACACGGGCAGCATCCATAGCACTGTCACCACCACCAACCACGACAACCCTGGCACCGATATCTACTTCAGCACCGGAGTTAACACGGTTTAGAAAGCTTGCAGCAGTAAAGACGTTGGCGGAGTTTTCACCTTCCAACTTCATCTCACTACCTTTGTGAGCACCAATGGCTACAAAAACAGCATCAAATTGGCTGCGCAGTTCTGCGTAGGAGATATCACGACCGACACGTGTGTTACATTTTACCTCAACACCCAAGTCGATAATTTTTTGATACTCACCATCCAACACCTCATCATTAAGACGATAGGATGGAATACCATATCTCAACATGCCGCCAGTCTGGGCAAAAGCCTCAAACACAGTTACAGCATGTCCGCGACGAACCAATTGGTAGGCACAGGACATACCTGCGGGGCCAGAACCAATAACCGCAACTTTTTTACCGGATTTTTCCTCTGTCAACATTTTCAGTTTGAGGTTTTTAGCCAAACCGTGGTCGCCGACAAAGCGTTCCATGTTGTTGATGGCAACCGCACCATCATCTTTCTCTTTACGGTTACATCCGCTCTCACATGGATGAGGGCAGATACGACCGTGGATAGCTGGCATTGGGTTTGAATCAACCAAATTAGCCCAGGCTGTATCCATAACTTCGTTTTGATCTTGTTTAAGTAATTTTGCCTGGGCAATGGTGGTTAGATAACCACGGATGTCCTCATTAGCAGGACAAGCATCTCTACAGGGAGGTAGCCGCTGAACATAGGTGGGACATTTCCAACTAGAGCCGTTGCGAACAACAAACTCCTCTCTGTCACCAGCATCTAAACTGGACTCTACCTCATCTCTGGTCTTCTGTTTCAGAATTGTTGTCTCGTACATATTATTGATTCCCTAGCCGGAAAAACTTCACGTAACACGAACAATACCAAGTCCGTACCAATCTATCAGCTGGCCCTCTATTAGCACACAAAGAGGACCAGCTAATTCGATAGGTAAAACCTGTTAACTACTTACAATGCAACCTTAATTCAATTATCTTAGAATTAGAGTCGAACCATAGCTGAACGATTAAGAGTTGAGAGAGCCTCTGGGCCATCATCAATGTGATAGCGAGTGAATGGGAAGCCAGTCAACTCAAAGAATTTGGCCCAACCAATGCGATCAATCCACTCACCAACACGCTCCCATGGCTTACCAGTTTCTTTATATGCACTCAAAATTTTCTTGACTGCCTCAGATACTTCAGGCCAACGTGGTGGTGTATTGGGGATACCCCATACAGCCAATTTCATGAATGTAGGAGCACTACGGGCGTTTGACATTTTGCCACCGACCCAGATGGAGAGGGTATCGGTTTCTGAGTCACGAATTTCCATGCTAGGACATTGGCCATGACAAGCACCGCAGTACATACATTTCTCTTCAACAATCTCAACAGACTCCTTACCATTGACCAGTTTAGGACGAATAGCAGCAGCAGGACAAATTGCAACAACTTTTGGTAGCTCACAAATCTGCATGTTGTTATGGTCGATCCGTGGTGCATGGTGATGCTGCACAATAATTGAGATATCACCATGGCTGGCACAGTTGATCTGACAGCATGAAGATGAGATGTGAACCCTGTTTGGAAGATCTTCTTGTGTGAAGTCTGCAATTAGATCATCCATCAACGCTTTGGTAGAACCGGCAGCGTCTGAACCAGGAAGGTTACAGTGCAACCAACCTTGGGTATGGGCAATGTTGGATACAGAAGGTCCAGTACCGCCCAAAGGCCAACCAAGCTTTTCGCCAATGGTAGCAATTAGAGGCTCTACTTCTGACTCTTCACGGCACATAAATTCAACATTACAGCGGGTAGTAAAACGTAGAAAACCCTCACAATGTTGGTCGGCAATTTCGCAAATAATGCGAACAGTATCAGCACTCATAGTACGTGGAGAACCTGCACGTACTGTAAAGAGTTTATCACCACTTTTGGCTACATGTACCAAAACACCTGGCTTGATCCGCTCATGGTAATCCCACTCACCATAGTTGTCGACCATCACTGGGTGTAAAAATTTTGTATAATCGGGCGCGCCTTGATCACGCGGAGCTAGTTTTGTTTCGCTCATTTTTCAAATCTCTCCTAAGCATTAAACCTAATAAGATGGTTACCGAAAAAAAGTACAAACAGTTCTACATGGTTTCGCTAGATTCCGGCTCACGATTCCAGACTGGAGGATTCTGCTCACGCTCACCTTCCATTCTGCTTGGTGCCAACTCTTCAAATTTAATGTAGCTGGTTGTTCTAGGCTCTCTGATCATGCGTGGGTCAGGCTCTATACCGCAACCCTTCAAGAAGTTACCCATACCGATACGGTGGATGAACTCACCAATCCGCTCATGGTCCATACCGTTGTCATTCCAGAATTCCCATACTTCGTCGATGAAATCAGTCAACTTGACTAGATCTTCGTCTGTCTCAAGCTTCATGAAAGGAACAAGTACGGAACTCATTGTGTCACCGATTTTCAATGTACGGTGTCCACCAACCAAAATTGTAACACCCTTATCTTTGCCAGGTGACAGAGCTTTAGGCATAACATTGAGGCAGTGCATACAGTGAACACAGTTTGCATCGTCAACTTCGATCTCTTTGGTAGCTGTCTTCAAGGAGATACAGTTGGTTGGGCAGCGAGCAATTACGTTATCGATTACATAGTCCAAACCTTTTTTGTCGATAAACGCTGCTACTTCAGACTGCTTGATCTCCATAGGACCACGCCATGTACCGATGATAGGCAGGTCAGAACGGACGATGGCATTTGCACAGTCGTTACCACAACCGGACAGTTTAAATTTACACTTGTAAACAAACTCAGGACGGTGGAGATACTCAATGAATGTATCTGTGATGTGCTTGGTGGTTTTCATTGTGTCGTAGCAAGCCATTTCACAACGAGCTTGACCAACACAGCACTGCAATGTACGCATAGCAGCACCAGAACCACCGATATCCCAGCCATCATTCATCAGATCTTCACAACACTGTAAAGAACCTTCATCATCAAAGCCCAACAATAGAATGTCGCCACTCATACCGTGAAGCTGGATGATACCAGCACCGTTTCTCTCGGCGATATCAGCGATGTTACGAAGTGCGTCAGTGCTATAAACCCAGCCTGGTGGCTCAATAACACGGACTGTATGGAAATTGGCTAGATCGGGATATACATCAGATTTGTCGGATACGCGAGCGATGATACCGCCACCATATCCGGAACAGTTGATGATCTTACCCTGCCAATAGTTCCACTTTGTTTCATATGAATCATTCAATTGGTTTAGTAGCTGAGTAATTACGGGTCTTTTCTCTGAATATTTTTTCAGATCCGTAATAAAACTTGGCCAAGGACCACTTTCCAACTCATCCAACATTGGTGTATTCATCACCATTTTTTTAGCATCGTTACCCATAACTTAACACAGCTCCCGTTTAGAATAATAGCTCATCGATTCCCCTTATACCGACAACAAAGTAAACACTTTTTTATGTATGTTTCTGGTTTTCTGACTTCTAAGATACAGCACAGCTCTAAACGCGCAACTTAGAGGATCATTTCACCTCTCCCCGAAGTCAGCGTTCAATTGGAAAATTAATATATTCTAATATTGTGTTCTTTATCAACTAAAAAAACTCATCACAAGCGGTATTTTTTTCCCTTTTCCCACAGGCACAAATTGCCCAACAGAAGCTCAGACAATTATCGTAATGTAAAAGTTCACAGTTAACAGATTAATATAAATACAAAAACACTCTATCCATCTGTTTGGCAGCTACCTTGCAGTCTACATTCAGCAAAGGATTGTTTGATTGCAACCTCATTTTTTTTAGTCGGAAAATTTTTTAGTTTTTTTGGAGAGCAAAATGAAAATTCCCGGATTGGAACAGATAGTCCCCGGTTTAATGTTATCAAATTATTTTGATATTCCCAGCCAAGAGGAGATCAACGAGCAACCAAAACAGGAGCCAGCCAGCAGCCAATCCGGCAAGCAAAATCCCGATGCCTTTATATCACTACTAGATGATGGCGTAAGGTTGGATGCCATGGATCTCCAAGGCCAGACCCCATTGATGTGGGCAGCCCAAAATGGTGAGGTAAAAATTGCTAAACAACTACTAAAAGCTGGAGCCGACGTTAACGCCGCTGATTGGTGGGGCAGAACTGCATTAACCTTTGCCTTGACCCAAAACAACAAAGATTTTATCACCCTGCTTATTGAACATAAAGCCAAGTGGGAATAGATAACCTACTCTTTATTTTCCAACACCTCTGTGATTATTTTAGCTATTGACTTTGAATCACGGGCATATACAGCCTCACGGATACGGTCAAAACCATCACCAAAGTGAGTTTGATAGCCAGCACACTGGCTACTGAGTGATTCACAGAGATTTACAATTTTACCCGATTCAAAAAGTGGTAGCTCTTGTAGTTCATTTAGACCCTCCACCATCTTTTCAGTCAGGTCAGCTGGCAGTGGTGGACGGTCTTTATCATCCAACTGTGATGGGTCATCATCTTCTTGGGTTCCCAAATATTCCTTTAAAAGTGGCATTAGACGATCAAGGTCTATTGGCTTGGTGAGAAATTTGGTTATGCCAGCCTCTTCAGCCTGCCCCTCCAGTTCCACAAAGGCATCGGCTGAAAGACCAATAATTGGGATATGGGAGATTTTTGGGTGTTGTCTTATCTCTCTGGCAGCACCAAGGCCATCTAAAACAGGCATATGGAGATCCATCAATATAATATCAGGAACCCAGGAGATAGCCATATCAACCCCAACCCTGCCGTTCTCGGCAATCCTGGCCTTTAAACCCACATCTTCCAATACCGCCAGCAACATCTCCTGGTTCATGGCGTTATCTTCTGCCAACAATATTTTAACATCATCACGGAAAGTATAGTTACGCCAATCAACCTGCTCGACCACTGATTCCATCACCCCAACATTCAATATTGGTAGATGCACCAAAAATGTTGAGCCAACCCCGAGTTCACTGGTAGCAGTTACCGAACCACCCATGACATCGGTTAAACTTTTAACAATGGCCAAGCCTAAGCCAGTACCACCATATTGTCGGGTGGTGGAGCCATCAGCCTGTTCAAAATGGTTGAAAATTGCACCCAGACGATCTTCAGGTATGCCGATACCCTCGTCGGAGATTTTTACCAACATCTCCTGCTCTTCCCGCATCAACTCCATATTTACCTTTCCCCCTTTTGGGGTAAATTTAACGGCATTATCCATCAGGTTCATCAAAACCTGATTTAAACGGGTGCGATCTATCAGGATTTTTTTGGGTAGAGCCGGGTCAACATTGTAGGCAACCATAACCCCCTTCTCCGCCGCGCGATCTTTCATTATCTGGTATAGGCTCTGGACCAAAAGGCGAATATCAACATCCTCCTCCTCCATTTCAACTTTACCCGCCTCAATTTTTGCCAGATCCAGAACGTTATTGATAATTTCCGAAAGACCTACGCCACTCACCCGGATGTTCTCAAGATATTGGATGAAACGTGGAGAAATTTGACTTTTATGCTTTAGCAGTAGCCTGGAAAAACCAACAATAGCATTTAAAGGAGTGCGAATTTCATGACTTACATTGGCTAAAAATGAGGTTTTTGCCAAGCTGGCACTCTCCGCCTCATCTTTGGATTTCTTCAAGGCATCCTCGACCTGTTTTCGCTCTATCAAGCCCGCCAGGATATTGCTAATGGAGTGGAGAAAATCCTCCTCCTCCGGGTCATAAACATGATTTTCAGCAAGATAGAGAGTGAGCACACCCAGCAGACGGTCTTCCAACATAATGGGATAACAGTAGTGACCGTGGGGCTGTATACCATCGTAGAGAACTTCGTGGCACTCATCGATTGAACTGGCAAAAATGGGTTTTTTATTTAGTGCTGCTCGACCACACAGGCAGTAACCAGGAGCAACTGTAGAACATGTCCCCATGAGATGTTCAGATACATTACGATGTACCGCCATCTTTAAAGAGCCGTCTGGCTCCGCTAAAAAAACCAACCCCCTGGATTGCACAGAGAGCCAGGGAACAGAAAATATGAGATCGAGAGCTTTGCCAAGTTGTTCTTTGAGAGATAGAGATTGCAAGGAGCTTTGCATCAATTCACAACTCACAGCTCTGGCCTGATTTGCCCGTTGTGTCCAGGCCTTGAGTTGGGAAAGCTCTTGATTGAGCTTGGCAACCTCATCCTTCAATGCCCGTTTTTCCACATCCTCTTTGCTGGCGACACTATTTAAAAGAGAGTCTTTGCACTTGGTTAAAGTTTGATTGGATACCACACCGACAAAGGAGCCCTGATCATAGACAGGGAGAGCCGGACGACCAGATTTTTGCAATCTTTCCAAAACCTCATCAACGGTTTCACCCAAATGGGCCTTAGGCTCCAATTGCGGTTTTGGGGGGCGGTTTTTTTCTTGTAGAGAACATATTCCTGCCAACTTGCCATCTTTAAAAGCTACCACATAGCCGTCAAGATAGGAGTCACTAGAGATAGTCGAAAGCTCCTCTAAACTATCTATTCGTGGATATGACTCTTTGACGAAACAATCAATTCGCATCATTATCTTCTCCTGATTTGCCACTTTTCAACCTAGATTCGGCAGGCTTAAAACAGCTCGCAACTATCAACATTCTGTCACATTTAGCAAATAATTGTAACAATAATCGGTTTTATTTTTATGCTTAACATTGAAAAAATTGATAAATATTTCGGTCAGAACTGTCTTTTTAAAGATGCCAGTCTGTTGATCCACCCCAACGAAAAGATTGGTCTTGTGGGTCCCAACGGCTCAGGAAAAACCACCCTGTTTCGTCTTATAGAGGGAACCCAGGAGGTGGACAGTGGCAAGATAGAGATTGTCAACAAAATAAGAATCGGGGTGTTGAGGCAAGAGTTGGAGGAGTCCCAGCGCAATCTACTTTTTGAGACAATTGAGGGAGATCCCGAGCTTACCCAGTTGCTAGCTGAACAAAAAGAGCTGCAAAAACAGCTGGAAGAGAACCTCACCCCTCCCCCTGCTGTCACCAACCGCATGGGGGAGATAGACCACCGATTAGAAGAGATTGATGCCTTTCGTGCAGAGAGTCGAGCAGGGGCAATTCTTTTGGGTTTAGGTTTTAAAAAGGATGATCTTACCCAACCACTATCAGCTTTTTCTGGCGGCTGGAGAATGCGGGTTGCCCTGGCCAGGCTGCTTTTTTCACGGGCAGATCTGCTGCTTTTAGATGAACCTACAAACCATCTGGATTTAGAGTCGGTAGCATGGTTGGAAAAACATCTGGCTAATATGGCTGGAACCATAATAATCATCTCCCACGATCGGGGATTTCTAAACCGGGTTAGCAAAATAACCATCGCTTTGGAAAACCACACCTTGATCCGCTATGTTGGCTCTTATGATAGTTATGAAAAACAGCGTGATGAACGGCGTAGATTGTTGATAAAAAGTGCCGAAAAACAGGACCAGGAGATTGAACAGATTGAGAAATTTATCAACCGTTTCCGCGCCCAGGCCAATAAAGCCAAGCAGGTGCAGAGCAGGATAAAACATCTAGAAAAAATTGTCCGGGTAGAAAGGCCGACAAAAGACCCCGTTGCACCGGTTATCCGTCTGCCAACACCGCCACCTTGCGCCCATGAAGTTTTAGCACTACGGGGTATCAGCAAACAGTTTGGCGATAATCTGCTATTTAAAAAACAGAACCTCACTCTGCAAAAGGGTAAAAAAATTGGCCTCCTCGGCCCCAACGGGGCGGGAAAAAGCTCTCTATTAAAAATAATCACCTCCACACTAACCCCTGATGAGGGGTCGGTTATTGTGGGAGACAGGGTAAAAATAGCCCATTTTGCCCAACACACCTTGGAATCATTAAATCCCGAACAGACCATCATTGAATCTGCTCAGGAGTCTGCCCCTAAAAACTGTCTTGAAAGAGAGCTTCGCACTATTTTGGGAGGGTTTCTTTTTTCAGGTGATACGGTTTTCAAGGGAGTATCTGTGCTATCTGGGGGTGAAAAAGCCCGTTTGGCACTGGCAAGAATGTTTCTTAGTGGGGCAAATGTCCTGCTGTTGGACGAACCCACAAACCATCTGGATATGGGGGCAAGGGCAGCTCTGCAAAAAGCTTTGCAGTCGTATGGCGGAACCCTGATCATCATCACCCATGACCGGGATTTGATGGAGGGGGTTTGTGACAATTTCTGGGTGGTGGGCAATGAAAAAGTTGCTGTTTGGGAGTATGACCTCAAAAGCTATCTAGAACAGGTCACAGATATTGTAGGAGAGTCAAAAACCGCAATTCTAGATGGTAAAACAGAGAAAAAAACTGGCTCTAAACTTGGCAATAAGGAGCTGCGCCAAGAGAGCGCACGAATAAGGCAAGTCCTTAGCAAAGCCACCCAAAAAGCCAAAAAAAGAATAGCCGTGTTGGAAAAAGAGATTCAAACCATGGAGAGCACCTTAAAAGAGATAGAGGATAAACTTGCAGACCCCCAGATTCACAACAACCCGGATAAAAACGAGCTAAAAGAGTTAGTGGCCCAAAGTGGCAGACTTAACTCCTCTCTAATAGAGTCTATGGCCCAGTGGGAAGATCTCTCCCTTGAGATTGAAGAACATGAAGAGCAGGCACAAAATGCCTTGGCAGAGCTAAAATAAAAAAAGCTCCGTTAAATATTACTTTAACGGAGCTTTTTTTATGATTATTTTAACAGACTATTTGATGGACAACAGCTCAATTTCAAATATCAGGGTTGAATCAGGACCAATAGCATCTCCTGCCCCGCGGGAGCCATAAGCCAGATTGGATGGAATAAATAGTTTATATTTAGAACCGACATTCATCAGCTGAACACCCTCAGACCAACCTTTGATCACCCCGTTAAGAGGAAAAGTGGTTGGTTTATTACGCTTATAAGAGCTATCAAATTCTTTGCCGTTTAAAAAAGTACCACGGTAGTTAACTGTAACTGTATCCATCATAGAAGGACGTGGACCAGAGCCTTTCTTCAATATTTTATATTGCAAACCGCTTGAGGTTGTTCTAACCCCATTTTTCTTACGATTTTTTTTCAAAAAAGCTGCGCCCTCTTGACGATTTTTCTTGGCAGCAGCAGAAACCAATGCCAACTGCTCTTCACGTACCTGCTTGACCATCATATCCCGAACAGCGATGCGCTCACTCTCGCTCAACAGCAGCTTTTCTCCATTGAGCACATCTTTTATACCCCTATCGATAATCTCAGAGTCAACTTTAAAAAGTACACCTTTTAAGGCTGCCCCAAACTGCAACCCCATAAAATAGTTAAACTTCTGATTATCAGTAGTCAACTTACCCTTAAACCCTGCTGCCTTCGCGGATAAAGGAAGGCTTGCCACCAAACAAAACAGGGTTAAACCTGCCAAAAAATTTCTACCAATCACGTTTGCACTCCTCGTTTAAGGGCTGTTTTTAATAATAGTTGCAATTTATTTTCACCAAATCCTGCAAGGATACAGATACATTTAGGGTAAAAACAATGTTTAATGAGAGTTAGTTTTTATAACAATATCGTCAAAAGGGAAATATATTCCCCTTTTTCCAATAAAGAAAACATAAATTTCATTTAAATATCATGATGTTTAATTTTTAGGCACAAAGCATGCATATTAAAGAAACATAACAGAAACCAATAAAATAAAATTAACATCTTCTCACTAAATAACAGCAAACAATAACAGAGGACGGTTTTTATCATACGGGCAACACAGGTTTTAATTCAGGCTTATATAATTTGGTCTGCAACTTAAAGTCCGTTATAACCGAAAAAAAAATGATCGATAAAATCAACCTGACAATGGACAACATAAAAAGAATGGGCCACTCAGATGAGGAGTATACCCAGGTATTCCAACTTTTAAACGACAATGAGCTTGCCCTGTTGGAAAGAATGGAGAATCTAAACCGCATGCACGACGCAGACTTAAGCATGCTCCATATCTTGGTCAACAAAATTTTTTCCATGCTCAGCAAAAAATTTCCCAAGCCGGGTTTTGCAGAAATATTGACCACCTGCTAGTAGTTGTGAGATGATGCAGGGATGAGCGATAATCAAAAAGATATATACAAACCCGGTCAGGACGCTGGCAGCTATTTTAAAGGCTACAACGACTATCTGCATAAACAGTTGCAACGCATAGATGGTGCATCCATTGAGGCGTTGTCTCAAGCGTTTCTTGCTGCCAGAAAAAACAATAAAACCATATTTTTTATCGGCAACGGCGGCAGTGCAGCTACCGCTTCTCATTTTGCCCAAGATCTTGCTACTGTCGGTCGCAAGGCGGGGGTGGACAGCTTTCGCACTTTGAGCCTCACCGATAACAACTCCTACATCACCGCCCTGGGCAACGATATTGGTTATGACCATATCTTCTCAGAGCAGATGCGCTATCTTTTCAAAGAGGGTGATCTCCTGGTTGCAATTTCTGCCTCTGGCAACAGCCCCAATATTATTGTTGCAGTGGAGTTTGCTAAAAAACTAGGGGGCAAAGTGTTTGCTATTGCAGGATTTGACGGTGGTAAACTAGCCCAAATGGCAGACGAAGCAATCACAATAGCCACACCAAAAGGTGAATACGGCCCCGTTGAAGATGGTCATATGATCATAGATCATGTGGTAACAGGCTATCTTCTGGAAATTCTCAAGCAAGAAAAAAAGTAGTTTAATCAAAACTTTTTTTAAAAGCTATCAAACCCTATAAAATTGAACACTAATCCAATTCAAAAGGTTGTCTTGGGGTGAAGTGGTGAAAAAATGCTGTAACCGGATCGGGAGCTGGTATATTAAGCCCTGGGGTATCTGGTGATGATATAGCCTCTAGCTTGCGTTCCAAAAGTAACATTCCGGCAATTTTAAAATCTAGTTCCGAATCGATATCCACAGACCGCTCAGGGGGCATGATATGGGCGTATGCTCCACCGTTCATAAATTTTTTATGTCTGCGCAACCATTGGGTTTGTGTCACATATACCGCACCGTTGAGAGTGTATGCCTGGGGTAGCTCTTGTCTCTGACAGCTGGAAAGATCTTGGGGCATTATGGGCTGCATGGCGTTTTCTCTGCCCAGGGAGTACATCCAATAAGGGCTTTTACCAGCTGCCACCACTGAGACACAAGATGGGGCCTTTTGGCTCTGACAAATCTGTACTGCCGCATCAATATCTTCCGCTAGCCGCAAGGGTGCTGTTGGTTGCAGCCAGACTATATAATCATAATGTTGGGTGATGGAGTCCAAAGCGTGGAGGGCCACATCAATTGATGTGGCTTTGTCACCAGCCAAACTTGCAGGACGAACAAATGGGACTTCACACCCCCACTCTTTGGCAACAGAAATTATTTTTTCGTCGTCAGAAGAGAGAATAAGCCGATCTATCAGTTTGGCCTCTTGGGCTGCTTCAATGGTCCAGGCGATCATGGGTTTACCTGCCAGATCAAGAATATTTTTTCCCGGCAACCCTTTGGAACCACCTCTAGCTGGTATAATGCCCAGTACAGAGCTGTGGCCTAACATGGGAAATGCTCCTGATAATCTTGACAAGCTTGATAAAAATCCCCCTTTTGTCCAATATCCAACCAATAATCAAAAAATGGAAATGCTGCTGTTTGATGACCATTATCGATTATCTGGCGAAACAGGTCCGGCATGTCAGAGTTGGCTGTTCTTGATAGATATGGCAACACATCGGGGTTGAGAAGATAGATACCGGCATTGACAAAATAGGAGTGGGTAGGTTTCTCTTCAATTCCCACCAGTTGATGTTGATCCACATCAACAACACCATAGGGGATGGTCTGCTCTATCTTGCGTACACACAGTGTCGCTTTTGAACTTTGCGTATTATGAAAATCAAGAAGATCATTAAAGTTTATTCTGGTTAGAAGATCCCCATTCATGACAAAAAACGGCTCTTTGGGAGCCTCCGGTAAGAGAGCCAGCGAACCAGCAGTACCCAATCGCTCCTGCTCTTCTAAATATTCAATGGTCACACCCCAGTTACTACCATCACCAAAATACTCTTTTATCATCTCTTTTTTATAGTTTACCGAGAAGAAAAAACGGTGGTAGCCGTTGGCAATGTAGCTCTCTAAAATAAGCTCTAATATCGGTTTGTCACCCACTTTAAGAAGGGGTTTTGGACACTCCTTTGTTAATGCTCCCAGACGGGAACCAAGACCACCTGCCATGAGAATCACCCAGTTGTTACGCTGCTTGGGTCGGGCCAGTTCCCGTAAGGTTTTTAAACCGACAAGGACACCACTATCATCAACAATGGGAATATGCTCAATGGTCTTTGCGGTCATGAGTGAGAAAATTTTCTCGGTGGTCTCTCCTTCATTTGCGACAAAAGGGGTGCTACACATCACCTGGGTAACTGGTTGCGACATGGTCACACCAGACATCAAACCCCGGCGAATATCACCGTCAGTAATAACACCTATCAAGCGGTAGCTAGCATCAACAACCAACGCAACCCGTAAAGCCCCACGGTCAATGACCGTCATGGCCTCCATTATTGTTGCATCTGTTAACAGGACGACTAAACGCCAATTTTCTACAGAGGTCACAGTACTCTCCATCAAAAATAAAAATCAATCCGGGGAATGACTTACTTTAAGAATGCAAAGTTGATACCATCTGTTTAAAATGATGTATCTATATGAATTTTTTGCTGTTTAAAAAAAAGAAACCCACACTAATCAGGCAAGAACTGCCGCAGGAACTCCAGCTACGACCACCCCATCAGAAACATTTTGCAAAACCACCGCCCCTGCCCCAACCACACTTCCGACACCAATTTTCCGACCTTGAATTACAGTTGCCCCACAACCAATATGGACCTCAGGAGCCAACTCAACCCCACCTGCAACTACCGCTCCGGTGGCGATGTGGACATGGTTGGCAATTTTTACGTCATGCTCAACAACAGCACCACTGTTTATCAGCACATTATCCCCTATGGTACATCCGGTCTGGATAATCGCACCTGCCATAATTTGAGCACCTACTCCAACCACCACACCATCAGCAACATAGGCGGTGGGATGGATAACCGAGGCAAACTCATAACCGTCATCGATAAATCTATCGTAGAGCTTACGGCGTTTTACGGTGGAGCCAATGGAGCCGACACCATTTAGTAGTTTTACCGTGGTTGGTGGATAATCAAAAACCAGCCTCTCCTCTACTCCCAACACAGGAGTTGAACCGATAGTTTTTCCTAGTTTTGCCGCCATGGGGTCGATTATACCGATCAGCGAATTTTTACATCCAGATGCTACAAGAGATGCAAGAAGCACCCTGCCGTGTCCACCACCACCAAGAAGAATCAAAGAGTCACTGTTATTCAATGGCTTCATCCTTGGCAAAATCCCTTTTGGCTATCTGCCCCAAGAAATCCCAATAATTAATCGGTGAAATACCGTTACCAGGACGTTTAACACCAAGGTTTTCTTCAGTAAAAACTGTACCCTGGGCTATATCACAAAGAGCAGTAAGACTACTCCGAACAACAGATCTATTTTCAATTTCACTGTTGGTGATAACCTTTCTTGCCTCTCCCAAGGCCAGCTCCACCTCACGTATTCCCCGTACCATCTGTTGCAGTTCATCGAGACTCAACGAAGCTTTATGGTCCGGTCCTGCCATGGTTCTATCCAGGGTGAAATGTTTTTCTATCACCTTTGCCCCTCTGGCAACCCCGGCAAGTGGGGCGGATATACCCAAGCTATGGTCGGAAAAACCCACATCAAGGCCAAAAGCCAGACGCAAAATATCCATGGCTCGCAGATTTATATCCTTCATCGGTGCTGGATATTGGGTGGTACAGTGGAGCAAAGTGACACTATTCTGCAGTGCAACTTTACCCTCTATGCTTGCAAAAGCTTCGTAAAAACCGGATAAAGATGGTGGTTCGGAGCAGTTTAACAGGCCGTAGGATAAAACCATCAAAGCCTGCTCCACCTCACCAATATTAGATAGTCCTGAGGAGAGAATAATATCAGCACCACTCTGCCCCGCTGCCAACAGCAGAGGGCCGTGGTTGATGGCACCTGATGAGAGTTTCAATTTTCTTAGCCCCAACTGATTTATCAAAAAATCCAATGATATACAATCAAATGGTGTAGAGAGAAAATCGACATTATGCTCTTGGCAATGGGCCTGTAGTCGGTGGTGGTCAGAATCTGATAGAGTAAGCTTTTCCAGCATCTCCCTTTGGGTCTCTTGGGAATCTGTCGCTTCTTTTTGATAACTGGCCTTTGCTGCCGTTGCAGAAACCAGATGTTCAACCCTGAAGGTTTGAAATTTTACCCCATCAACCCCAGCTGCAACAGCGGCATCAATCATTTTGAGGGCTGTTGTGATGTCACCGTTATGGTTGACTCCCGCCTCGGCAATTATATACACACCTGGCATACTATCTTTAATCATGCCCACTCCAAATCATGAAATTTTTTATTTATCAGAGTAGAAAAATCTGTATTGCGCAGTATTTGCAATATCTTTTGCGCACTATTACCCTGCCCATATGGGGAGTCGTTAACAGCTGGTTTACTCTGCAAAGCTGTTTTGATGGTGTCAACGATCATATCAACATCTTCATCACAATCAAAAACCGAGGCAGCTTTTAGTCGACCATCTTGCCTGTGACCGATATTTACCGTGGGTACAGCAAAAAATGGTGCTTCAATAAGCCCACTAGATGAGTTGCCAACTACCAGATCCACATGACGCAACAGACCTAGATAGAGGCGAGAGCCAAGATTATCAAAAAGCACACATTTGTCAGAACGACCGGAGACAAATTCAGCCACTATTTTATTTATCTTTCTGCCACCAGCATCAGCATTGGCTTTGGTAAAGATAATTCTGGTATTGTCAAACTGCTCCAAAGCCATAAGCAGGCTACCTAGTCCCCCAACCCCTGACTCACTGATGGTTGGCGGATGGTAGGTGACCAAAAAATTTTGCTGCGCCAAGGTAAAACCTGTCTCCATCTCCCACGCTTCCCGGTCGGGAAAATCACCATTGACAAGATGATCCAGGCCCGGCGCACCGACATTAAATACCCGACTGGCCTCCTCGCCCATCTGCATAACCCTTCTTTTGTATGGCTCCGCTGCAACAAAATGTAGGTGAGACATTTTAGTGATGGCGTGTCTTATGGAGTCATCAATGGCCCCCTGGGATAGCTCACCACCATGAATATGGGCAACAGGAATCTGGGCAGGTAGTGCCGCCTGAACAGGGGCCAACATCTCAAAACGATCCCCTAAAACCACCACAAGATCGGGTCGCAGACGCAAAAAAGCATCAGCAAAACCAACAATGCCCAAACCGATGGATTTTGCCGTTCCCACCCCTGTATCGCTGGATAAAAGCATCTCCACCTTGGCATCTACCACAAACCCCTGGGCCTCAATAGCGTGACCGGTAAGGCCAAATTCCGGGGATAAGTGCATACCTGTTGTTATCAGCTGTAGTTGAAAATCCTCCGCACTCTTAAGTGCGTCTAACAACCAATAGAGTAGCCCATACTCAGCTCTGGTTCCTGTTACTACACATATTTTTTTTACGCCCATGAATAATCCCGTTAACTATATCTATAGCGATAATTTAATTGGAAACCGTCTGTAAAAGCCCTCTGATAACCTGCTCTTGATCCTCCGGCAACAGCCCTGTTGAACAGGGTAACACCACTATACCAGACCAGATATCTTCACAGACTCGTAGATCATTTTTTGGTGCATGTAAATATGGCTCCTGAAGATGGATTGGCTTCCAGAAGGGGCGAGACTCTACACCACAGTTTTGCAGATGGTCCAAAAGAGATAAAATCCGCTCCTGGTCGGCATCCTCCACCAACACCCCGGAAAACCAACAGCTGCTACGGTTATTTGCATTAGCCAAGCTGTAATCGGGAAAAGGTGTCAAGCCTGGGATATCGGCAAAAGCCTGGTTATATATGCTGCGAATACGCCGTTTAGCAGATACCAACTCATCGATACGTTCCAACTGAGCACAACCAATAGCAGCCTGGACATTGGTCATACGATAGTTAAAACCCACCCTATCGTGATCATAACCTGGACCCTTTCTGGCTGTGGTGGTCAGATGTTTTACCTGATCAATGAGAATGGGATCATCCCCGACAACCATTCCTCCCCCTCCACAGGTCATGGTTTTGTTACCATTAAATGAAAAAACCGTTAAATCCGCCCCCAAAGCCCCCACAGGACGCATTTTATCTGCAGCTCCCAAAGCAGCAGCACCATCGGCTACCACTGGTAGCTCATACTGTTTGGCTAGTTTAACTACGGCATCCATATCAGCTGGCATACCCAAAGTGTGCACCGGCATTATTGCAGCTACACGTCGCCCCGTTGGTTGGTGGATCACCTCCCCACCTCTAATCTCTGTTTCAGCTTCCAACTGCTGGGCCAACTGTTCACAATCGATATTCCAAGTTGCGCGATCCACATCAAACAGCCAGGGATCGGCCCCACAATAGTTGATGGCATTGGCACTGGCGATAAAGGTTAAAGATGGCAGAATAACAAGATCACCAGCTCGAACCCCAACCGCTACCAAGCCAGCATGAAGACCAGCGGTTCCTGAAGCTGTTGCCACACCACGTAGATTACCAGATGCAGTGGCCACCATATCCTCAAAACGGTTGACAAAGGGGCCAACACAAGAGACAAAATTACTTGTTATACACTCAGTAAGATACCGATTTTCATTACCCTTTAAATCCGGTATTGCTAATGGGATCATCTATACAGCTCCTGTTTATAATCTACATTTTTTGATCAAGGTTACGCCCAGTAACCTGATGGTTGAGATCTGGGACGGAAATTTTAATCGCATCAGAAATCTCAGCCGTTGACCAATATTCATTATCCCTTATCTCTTCTAATATTGAGATTGTCTGAGATAGGGCAGCATCATCTTCTGGTGGCTGGGTAACAATGATATCCACTCCTTCAAAACGACCATTTTCCACCTTTTCTCCTGGACCGACAAACTCCTCTTGGGATTTTTCGCCACTGGTATCACTACCGCTAAAATAACAGGGCCACTCTTTGGAGCTGTACATATTTCCAGCTTCAGCCATCGCTACAGCCTCTCTATCCGAGCCACACTGTATAGGGGTAAAACCTCGCTCTTTGAGATATAATTCGGCAATTTCAGAAAATGTTATAAGGTCGGTTTTAGCATCTAGCCTAGGTATGAAAATATCCCTGTTTACCCCCAAAAAACAGGCCATGAGACAGAGCTGACCCGACTCCTCATGTGAAATAAAAAATCTTTTTACATCGTTAGGCGCAGAAAAAGGCTGCCCCTTTTCAAAACGCCGACCAAAGCCGTGGAGCAGACTGCCGTCAGAAAAAGCAACATTGGCAAAACGTGATGTTGTATATGGTACTCTGCTGGAAAATGAAAAGAGAAGTTGCTCCATAAGAGCCTTACTTGCCCCCATTAGATTGGCAGGATTTACCGCCTTGTCCGATGAGACGGAAAATACCCGGGAATCCCCACCTATCACCAACACCCGCAACAGTCTTTCCAAAGAAAAGAGGTTTGTCTCCAACATCTGCATCAGGCTGAACGGGTCTCTCTCTACCCGAACATGTTTTAGAGCAGAAAAATTAACCACATGATCGTATGGCTTTTGCGACTCCAAAAAATGGCTAAACATCAGCGAACCCATGGAGATGGATATGGTCATAAAATCTTCAGGGAGCTGTAGGGATGATGAGCGCAGATCACGCACCAACTCCACAAGGTTGTTCTCTGCCGGATCTACAAGATGTACACTTTTAGGGCGATAGAGCATAAGCTGCTTGACAAAAGCACTACCAATGGAACCAGCAGCACCGACAACCAAAATACGCTTGCCAGCTATCTTCTCATCAAGCTCACTGTTATATTTTGCCAAATCGTTGTGAAAAAGGGATCTGTCACGACCCAATATTTTTTTTAAAATTTGTTTTTCCATGGGATTTTCTCCTAATCAATATCAAGAATATTGTTCGAGAAAGTGCTTTGCTGCCATATTTTGCGGATCATCTTGCAATATTTGATTGAACACCTCACAAGCTGCTGTTATATCACCCATATCGCCATAAAGTTTGCCTAGCTTCTGACGCACCACCAAATCATTACCAACTACTTCTAGATAGTGCTTGTAACTTGCTATCGCCTTCTGCGACTCACCAGTTAATCTGAGAAGATCGGCATAGAATGGGGTGTATCCCACCGACTGCTCTGTTAACAGTTTGGCTACCATTTTTGCTCTTGTTAAATCATTTTTTGACAAATAAATAGATAATGTCTGTTTGAGACATTCATGTACAAGAAGTTCAGATTTTATCTGACCATAACACTCCAAAGCCACATCAAGTTGGTCTGCATGTTGGGCAAGATATCCCTCCATCAACAGTACAAACTCCTCTCTTTGCTCCAGGTTGCTCTCTTTTATACCTGTTAGAAAATTTTGCAACTTATCAGTTTCTTTGGCAGTAAAATAATTTTTTGCCTTACTCAAAATAGACATCGGTGAAGCCAGAATATTTTTACAATGTGCCTGATAATCGGTATCTGTTTGGGCTATAAGATCTGTAAACGTCTTGAGAATTGCTTTTAGGGAATTTGCCTGTTTTTCAGGAAAATCGTCTATCTCAACCCCTTTGCGATCAAGGAACAGCAACACCCTGCCCGGCTGGTTGTCATTTGTCCATTGGGCTGTCAAGGTTTTTATATTGGGCTTGGGTTTGCTCTCTTCTATCCTGCTTCTAAGCCGCAACCGGGAATCATCAATCGCCTTTAGAAGTTCCTTTGTGCTATCACGATAAATCTCATAATAACGTCTGCCAGTCTCCTCAATCTCTTTATCGCTCCAGTCATCTTCCCTGTTTGGTTTGCTCAATTTTAGGAGTTCACCAACACTCCAACTTTTTACCAGACGTGAAGTATCACCAAAATCGTTGTCTAGTGACTTTTCAATATCATCCATAATCTTTTTATACTTATAGTTTGGCGGATGTCCTTTGCGTCCAAAAAGCTTGTCGTTACAAGAGATAGCCTCCTCAGCCAATTTTTTGATTTTCAGCAGGTTGCCCCGAACTCTGTTTAACTCCCCCTCCACCATTTTATAATAGTCAGGCCAGCTATATATCTCTCTCTTTTGCAATAGCTCATTAACACTATCAACGGCAGGTTGCGACAAAGGTGTTGTGGTTAGGGAGCCCCATTGGATATGATCGACATTTTCAATCTTAGCAGATGCCTGAGATGGGTTTATCACCTGGCATCTTCTTTTGTCTAACTCTACACCCTGACCAGCAAGATTTCCCATAGCCGAAAGTGAGCTATAAAAATCGGCGCTGGTCTCTGCCTGCCAACCGCCATTTGTCTCAACAAACAGTTTTGTCTGCTTGGCATAAGGTCCAGCTAGTGTCTCAGCACTCCCTTTAGCGTGGGTAAAACCCTCTTTGCTAAAACAGAGATCAATTCCTGTTATTATTATTTTAGAAAAACCCAACCACAGGGCCACACCCAAAGCATAGTGGGCCACAGTTATTCCTGGAAACAACATATATGGCGGATTGTTATCTGTATGCCAGGGAAATCTGGCTCCCATGAAAAAACTCTGCCCTCGCCACTGCCCTAACAGTTGTGGGTTTAAATGGTACATATTAACCAGGATGCTACGGTCATAAAATTCCAACATCTCCTTGGATTGGTGGAAAATTATACTGTACGGATCAATGGCAAAGAGAAAATCGGGGGTGATCTTCTCCCTTTTCAACTGGGGAGCTATCCGTGATACAGCCAAGACAACAAGATTTTCTCGGTTGGCCCTTATCCAGTCGAAAGATTCATCAAGGGATGGCCCACCTGCCATGAGAATTGCAGTTTTGCCTTTAAACATACCGTCAAGTGTAGAGATGGGCAGACGGTTTTCGGCAACATTTTCCAGACTTTTGGCAAAAAATATCTGGGAACCTGTCTCCTGGACCATATTCATTTTAAAGGTGGTCAACTTAGCTTCAATGGCACTACCCAACTCCACATAGGTGTCGTGTAGGCCATCAAAAACCGCAAGGGATTTAATTGATTTCAGCCTTGAAACATAGTAGTAGTCGCGCATGGATAGCTCCATGGCTCTTTCAAACCAGTTTTCATATGGCTCAACAAAAAAATGAGCAGGCAAATCACGGGAAATAATTTCTTCGTTATGTAGCCGTTCTAGGGAATTTGCAACCTCAACAAAGAGATAACGAGAGTCCGGGGAGGTCTTTTTTTTCAACAGCCAGTTAACAAGCAGACCGCAATCGGTACCAAAAATAATGTAAAGAGTGCCCTCATCCTCCAACACATCACCAAAATGTCGATGATAAAAACTATCGGAACCAGTCAATGAAAAGGTTTCACCAACAATAGCCGGGAAATATTTTTCACCAAACCTGTTTTCCAACATTTGTCCTAAAAGATCTTGACTGCTATCCATTGATTTGTCTCATATATCTTTATGTATAGGTTGTTTTTTGCAATGAGGTAGCCTATCTTCAAACATATTATTGAATGTCACAATTTTTAATCTATCTAGATATAAACGGCTGGAACCACCAGCTTCTCTAGGTATAACCATAGGCTTGTGAAATATCGTCATGTCGAATGATGCCACAAATAACTTGCAACAGAGTCTGGATATAATCACTGATCTGCAAAAAAAGGGTCAGGATACAGAGGCCATAAGCCAGCTCGACACAATATTTACGCAATTTCCAGGCCATCCACACCCATATTTTCTTCTTGGTATCTCTCTTTTTAATCTAGAAAAATATGGTGAGGCGATAGATCAAATCAGTCGAGCCATTGCCATTAGCCCAAAAGTTGCTGAATACCACACATATTTAGGTATTGCTCTTAGCAAAACAGAAAAAAAAGCCCTTGCCAAAGTACGGTTTAAAGCTGCTATATCCATGGACCCAAGACAGACAGATGCTGCTTTTCATCTAGGTGATATCTTGATTGATGAAGGCAAGCCCCAGGAGGCAATTGAATATCTGCAAAAAGCTGTGGAGGTAAAACCTGACTTTGTTGAAATGTGGAACAATTTGGGTCTGTGTCATAAAGCCCTAAAACAGCTACAACCAGCAAAAGAGTGTTTTCTCAAAGCCATTGAACTAGATGAAAACCGGGCCGACTCCCATATCAACTTAGCGATGACTCATTTGATTATGGGAGAGTATACAGCTGGGTGGCAGGAGTATGAATGGCGGTTTAAATTGGCGGAGTCCACCCTGTGTTGCCCACCCCCTGACGATGTGACCCTGTGGCGAGGGGAGCCCCTTGCCGGAAAAAAACTGGTGATTATATCCGAACAGGGCTTTGGGGATACCCTGCA
>JADFZS010000066.1 GCA_015232405.1 Magnetococcales bacterium
TGAGCCTGACGGTTTTCGAGAAATCATCACTTTTTCAACTACTTGCAAAACAGGAAATACAAGAACAACCAGAAGAACCTTCTAACCAGTTGAAATTGCAGTTCTAATTAACCGGACACTAGTGATTCAAACTAACTGACCGTCTTAAAACCACCATGAAAATGATGGATGAAGCCAAACCATAAATCTTACTGTTGGTTTTACTATTGTCAAAAATAGTAGTGAATCCATATCAGTTACAGTTTACCATAATTAGGACAGAAGTTGGTATTTAGGAAGGTATTGAAAAACCAAGAAAAAGTGTGCAACAAACTCAAGCAATAGCTGGACAAAAGAGATGATTTAAACAATTATGGATCAATAGAGATTATCACCATAGCAGGTTTTTGGTTTACTCTGCTGTTGCCTAAAAAAAACTAAGGCTCGATTTTGAATATAGTTTCAAATTTGACAGCGCTGAACATTTTATTAATGAATGGTGAGACTTTAACCATACTGAAATTATTATAATCAGTGTCAAAAAAATCCTTTGCATACAGCATAGCACCAAAAAATGAAGAACCAACAAATGATACTCTTGCAAAATCTAATATATAGTTCTCAGCCTTATCCTGTTCTTGAACTAGTTTTTTAAAATAAGTACTTGCTGAATTGTTCATGGTCCCAACCAGAAAGAAGATAATAGTATTACCTTCTCTCTCAATGTAAATCTTGTAATCTTCTGGCATATATAACTCCAATAGAGCATTTAGTTCCGCCTGACATAAAGCCATTTGCGGGACACACTTTACCCTAATACTTAATCGATTACCATATTTTTGTGATAATAGCATTTATTGCCTTTATGCCTAACGAGCCTTTGTATACCTAAGAATGCACCACGATTTGCAATTGATTTACTCAATAAAAAAAGGAACAAGCTAAAAAATGATCAGAAAATATAATTTCTATCTTTGTCTGGTCTATCTTGATATATAGTGAAATTGTGAAGAAGTCCTGCTATTTTACATTCTATAGAAACCACTATTGGTAAATGCAATTTACCTTTTAGATAAGAAATATAGAAGCAGGAGCAACATTGGCAGCATTAATGAATTTTTTGTGTTTGTCTTAC
This sequence comes from Magnetococcales bacterium, assembly GCA_015232405.1. Classification (GTDB taxonomy): domain Bacteria; phylum Pseudomonadota; class Magnetococcia; order Magnetococcales; family JADFYX01. The sequence goes on from JADFZS010000066.1 coordinate 1,115, forward strand.
CAAAGGCAATGTATAAAGGAAGTATGATTTTGGCTAAATGATAGAGTTCCTATAGAAATTTATAGACCCTTTTTCGAAAAACTATCCTAAATTAAAGCAACTCACCACAGTATTAAAGTTGGCATTATGGGTATACTCTCAATCAATCGCCAAGAGTTACTGTAGCTATAACCTCATTTCCTGAACCCTTGTACTCTATGTTATCAAAACTAATTGTCCTGGCTATAAGTATACCACGACCATGATTATCAAACTTTCTGTCATGATTGAAACCCATATATGGTAACCAGTCAAACCCCTTTCCCTGATCTTTTATAGAAAAAATTATTTTTGTTTCTGTTCGCTGCCAACTTATACAAGCTACCTTATTTAAGTTATCATCTAGCCCTAAGCGTTTTTCAACTTCCTCTTCAAATATATTGTTCTCTTCCAACATAGTTTTTTCAGTATAATCAATACCAAGATTACCATGTTCAATAGCATTGAGCATCAGCTCATACAGCCCAGGAACAACACTGATAGAATCTGGACAAATTCCTCCCAATATACTGGACAGCTTATAGGCATCTTCAAAGGTCCTAAAGTTCACTGACCCGTTTACACCCTCCCTTAAACTATTTTCTATCAATTTAAATTCGATCATGGCTTAATACTTACATTCAGGACTACAAAAAGGGTGGATAAACTATTACAACCAAATCAATCCTTCCCCACAACCTGTCACACCCATATCATAAAACGATCAAGTATGCAACACCGTTTTTTAACTCTCAGCCATTATAATTATAATTATAATTAACAATACTTTACAGTTATTTTAAAAATTATATCACACTCAAATGTAGCTATATCGCATTTTCCTTAAATTTAATGACATTCAGTATTACCCCATGACATCAAACCTATTTGTAAAAAAATATGGTCTGTTTTTTACTACTATTATGACTGCTACAACTATCAAAATTGCTGTTTGAATAACTTTGCTGTCTGGGTGTGTGGCAAAAATCTCGTTAAAATATCCTGCGGTGATATGAAATATAATTGGGACGATGATATTTCTTTGTGTTTTGTAATATAGCCAGTTCATTATAATAACAAAGGGAAATATGCTAACCAAAAAATTTACTCCATGAATCCAACCTGTATCTATCAAATTATTTTGATAATAGTGATTTATCGATGATAGAGGAATATGCCAAATGCCCCAAAACAGTCCAAATATCATGGAGGTATTAAATAGGTTGAACCTGTTTCTTAAAGCATCCGTTGCGTAGGAGTGCCATGCCAACTCTTCGATTATCGGGGCAACAATCAGTAAAAACAGCACCGGAAAAACCCCAGATGAAAAAGTATAATTTCCTGTTATGACAAACTGTGAAACACTATAACCAAACAGCAAAGAGACGGCCTGAGCTGATAAAATGCTAATTGGCATTAAAAAAAGGGTGAGCAAAATATATATTGGTTTAATTGATTTAAAATTAAAAAAACGGCTAAAAAGATCTTTTTTAAGTTCAGGATTTTTAGCAGTCAACCAATATGCAACTACTACCGGGCTTAAAAGTCCGATAAAAGCAAATATACTTGCCAAATTCATGTAAGAATCATCTAAATGGCTAAAATACCCGGCTATAAACCAGAAGGACCAGGGAAATACAGTTGCAAGAATATAAAATAGAGTTGTGTGTCTATAGTGAGTTACCATGAGTACAGTACTCCTATAGCTGCAATGGCTTCGCTATTTTGCTCTACAATTGGGCTGTTTTTGATATTATCGTTTAAATATTTGTACTCTCCACGCCCTAAAAGAGACCACTTTTCATCTATTTGATATATCGCCTCCATACCGATATATGGATTGATAATACCCCCTACTGTATAGCTTGACCTTGTGCTTATGGCCTCATTTTCATCCACACCATAATAGTAGTTACTTTTATTGGCGCTGAAATGTTCAACTCCTAGATACGGCAATGTTATAAATTTGGCAGATAGTGGATAAATGGTGCTATATTTTAGATCTACGGTGTAACCGTTATGGTTGTTATTTATATCAAACAAAAGCCTACTGCTAACTGTGTGAGTGCCGTGTTGATAAACTACATTTACCCCTGCAGAAAAATCATCTTTTCTCTTAGCCATTCCCCCAAGGTTTTTACTATCGCTACTCTTATATCCTGAAACACCAGGAACAATAACAGTGTGTAGCTCAATATCTCTCTTTTTATAAAAATTATAGCCCAATTTTTCTCCATCAAAGTAGAGATTTCCATACTCAAAAATCAGCAGTGGTGATATGGAATTTTTATCTTTGGCCCCTTTATATGGGGTACTATTTGTTAAGGTAGCAAAGCCAATTTGCAAGTTATTGTTCTCGGCCCCAAATGCTGGCCCTGTTACTGAAAATATTATTAGCATTATCAATAAAATCATTTCGTTTCTCCTGGGTATAATTGTCTATTTAGACGGTGTGATATATGTGTAAACACGGTATATCTATTTGTTTACATTGGTAAAAACATGAAAAACTTTAACAAAAAGCGAACAATAACAGCATAACTGACTGATATTATTTGCATTTACAAATCAGCAAAATCATGTTTCTGGGAAGAAATTATAGGGAGAAGGAAAATTATGTATTGTAAAAAAGCGAACTATTTAAAATTTTTTAAAAATAATTTTTATTTATAATACTTTGATATTTTTAACTTATTTTTTGTCACGCCTAAAAAAAGCAAAACAAATTTTACAAGATTTATCTAGTTTGTTTAAGTATTGATTTAAAAGGTTTGAACGGCAGGTTTAACCTAGAAACTTGAACTTTTTATCAGTGGTATATGGTAATTAATCTACCAAAAGAAATTGACTAGATCATGATATTTTTGGTTTAGATAATTGCTTGGAGTCATTCCGGTATTTTTTTTAAACTCTCTTATGAAATGTGCTTGGTCATAGTAGTTTGCATCATAGACGAGATCTAAAAAGTTTATCTTGTTTTTTCCTGACAGTACTCTTTGATTTACCCCTTCTATAGTATCCAGAAATCTTCTGTTATTTTGAATTTTTTTATAGGATATTCCAAATTTATCCCGATACTGTTTTTGTAGCCATCTTGGGGAGTATCCGGTCTCTTTAGCCAATGATTTGATACTCATGGAGCTTTTTAATAACTGTGTGGTAAGGCTATTTTTCTCCACATCTCGCTCCAACATGATTTTTGTAAAATATCTTTCAAATATTTTAATCATCTCCTCTCCATTTGCAGAAGATTCCATCTCCTCATACAAAAGAGAGGCGGTAGTCAGCCCAAAAATATCTGCAATAGTTAGATCTTCGTTCATTATCTCCAAGGGAGACAGAGCAAAAATTTCATACAGAGCATGTGGGTACAGCTCTACCTTAAAATTTTTAATGGCTCTGCTTTGTTGATTACTTTTGAGTTGATAGATATCCATCCAAGAGCCAAGACCGCAGCTGATATATGTTCTTTTTGCAATTTCAAACCTTTTTCCTGCGGTTTCAATTTCACTCAACCCGCCGACAAATTCAAAATAGATTTGTGTCATAACCGAAGGCAAAGTTCTTGTTATTAATTTTGCGTTACTCTCATGGAGCACACCTAAAGAGTAGGTATATGACTGTATGTAGGGAACGATATGTTTGGCTGTTGGAATAACCTCGCGGTAGTTTATCATATAATTATCAGGTTTTTCCTATGGTGATGAGTGTAATAATGGTCAACCAATTAAATAAGGGCAGATAGTGCAACCATAAACCGTTAAAATATACACCTTTTTTCTATTTGAAACGGCAAAACATCAGAATTGTATCAAGTTTTTTTGTTTATGAACAATAAACCGTAGCCTATCGCCAAAAAAATAAATAAACACAAAAAACTACTCTTTACTGGCGTAACTGCATCCGCCTAAGTGCAGGAGCACCATGGAACCATCTTCTCCAAAAGGTTATCATCACCTTAGCAGCAACACGTAAATAAATTGATGTTTTTTTAGGAAAAGCCAAATGATCCCCATAACATCAGTGATACCAACAGTGATGTCTCGCATAAAAAAACTGCCCATGGGCCATGGAATTGACCTACGGACCTACAAACGCAACCGCTCAGTTTTGATTGTGCGAAGAAGTAATGATGAATTTGAAGTGATAAGAAACGGTTTTGGCAAAGAGCAGTTTAATGCAACAGCCAAAGAGATACCCCGCCTTCTCAAAGGGCTGTTAAAAAAAGAGTTCCCCCGTAGCAACAAAGTACGACTATATAGTGTAGGTGAGGATGGACGGGAAATTCCGAGGAAAATATAATGGATGAACAAACACGAAAAAAGATGATCACCAGTAGCTTTAATGCTGCTAGTAAAGGTTATGACAAACCTGCCCTACGCTTTTTCAAGGTCAGCGCAAAGCTCCACAGCCAACAGATGGCTTTACAGGGTGACGAAAATGTACTGGACATAGCCACAGGAACCGGTGCACTGGCTTTAGAGATAACACAGCAACTACCCAATGGTAGAGTAACCGGGGTTGATCTATCCGATGGTATGCTGGAACAGGCCCAAAAAAAGGCTATCGAGATGGGGTTGGGCAATACCACATTTAGCAAAATGGATATGACAGCTTTGGATTTTCCCGACGAAAACTTTGATGCTATCAGCTGCTCATTTGGTATTTTTTTTGTGGAAGATATGGTTGGGCTACTCAAACATTTTAGCAACAAGGTGAAAATAGGTGGTGGCATAACAATATCCAGCTTTGGCACCAACCTTTTTCACCCAATGGCCGATCTATTTTATCAACGTATCGAGACATATGGGGTTGAGATACCGCCCAAAAGCTGGAAAAGAGTGGATGATGAAGAAAAATTGGCCGCTCTATTTGCTGCAGCTGGACTCAAAGAGTTTAGGGTCAAACGTCACAACATTGGTTACCCACTGGATGATATCGAGATGTGGTGGGATATAGTCTGGTTTGCTGGCTTTAGGGGGTTGCTCAATCAACTTGATGACATCTCATTACAACAGTTCCGCAAAGAGCATTTGGATGAAGTGTCTGCCCTTGAAGATAGAGATGGTCTTATCCATCTACCAATCGAAACCCTGTATGCATCGGGAGTTAAACTTCAATGAAAATCAGGATATTCTGGAAATCCGGTGAGCTGATTGCAACATTGCGAGATACGGCAACATCACAAAAACTACTTGCTTGTCTGCCTTGCAAATCATCATGCAACACCTGGGGTGATGAGATCTATTTTTCTCTGCCAATGGAGTCAACCCTCGAAGAAGACGCCAAACAGGTGGTTGATCCTGGCACTGTCTGCTTTTGGGTAGAGGGCAACTCTATTGCCATACCCTTTGGCCCAACCCCGATTTCAAAAGGTGATGAATGTCGTCTGGCAGCAAGGGTAAACCTGCTGGGAGATTGTATAGGAGACCCCAAAATACTAGGAACCATCAAAGAAGGTGATATAATTCAAATTGAAAAAACATGAGCAAAAACAGGCAGAGTTGAAATTTTTTACAATTTATATTTAAAAAAAGGTATGATGGGCTCCAAATTATGAAAATTAAAAAAATTGTTAACGTAAAATTTATTTATTGAAGATTGTCATAAACATAGATTACTTTGTTCTTGTTTCATCTTATTCAAATAGAAATTAACTCAGGATTTTTTTTAAAATGCGTTGTTTAGTGGTTGATGATGAGCAAGTTACCCAAATTTTGATGCAGGCTATGCTGGAACATTATGGTCAATGTGATGTTGCCACCACAGGGTCAGAATCTGTCACCATGTTTAAAGAGGCATTGCAAAGTGACACTCCTTACAGCTTGATCTGCATGGATATAAAACTAGATGGCATGGACGGATTGGAAACTTTACGCCATATACGATTGGTAGAAAAAGAGAACAGCGCAAAAGAGAGAGGTCCGGTAAAAGTTTTTATGGTTACAAGCCATACCAACATTGAATCAATAAAAACCGCTTTTTATGAAATTCAATGTGATGAATATATCCAAAAACCGGTAGATCCTTACCAATTAAGACAGAGGCTTCTGTTCCATAGGGTCATTAAACCACCCTCGAAGTAGGCCAATCATATCTAGTTGGTAATTGATCAACAACCACACCCCCCTTGCCTGTTTTCCCCACTGCTTGACCCACACCCTGATGCTGGTTTGCTCTGATTTTTCGGATCTATTCCCTTACTAGCCAGCCAACCTTCAATATCCTTTAAGCAACAACTGCCACGGGGGTTTAGCTTTTCACACTGACAGCCATGTTTTTTCATACCCTCTTTTATCATGGCGATAACATCTGTTGATCCACTTGTGGCAAGCTCTTTTAGGGCATCTTTTTTTAATACCTTAAAACAGTAACATAGTGGAGTGTCAGGATGTTCATCCTTAATTGTTACTCTATTTATAAGCTTATCTGTGGTGAATATGGATCCGCCTATACAGTCAAAATAAACAACATTACAATCGGGATTTTCGCAAAAATGGTATTGACCATTGGGGTCTATCTCACGACGGTGAACAGCCTTTAAGGTGTGCTGGGGCGTTACCGCTTTTATATCAGTACCCTTGGCATCACAGATTGGACAGCGTGGCCCAATTGATTTGCAAGATTCTCCAACCTCTTCCCCACTCTGATTATCATTCTTTTTATCTGACATTTCATCCTCCTCATTCTTGCTTCTACAGTTCTATAATTATCGAACTATTATTGCAAAAAAAACCAATCCATACTGTCTGTTATCCCACAATCACTACAGCAATATGCAGATCTATAAACATTTATTATTCGACATATTTGGAACTATAGATATATTCATAAGCCTTGTCAACTAGTTTTATTAATAAAAATATCTTACCAGACCTTTGATTGAAGCATCTCTTTTCACAAATAAAGTTGGTCTGACCCTACGGGTTGACATCACCACACGTTGCCAGCCCGACTCCAACTCTGCAAGGCGGATCATATGTTTACTTTAACTAAAAATAAAACAGCACACCAAAAGACACTCCTGGTGAGGTTTCAGCCTGAGAGATAGTAAATAGCTCTGTTATGTCAGATGAATCAATAAGTTGCGTCAGGTGCGTGCTGACAACTGCTGTTTCTAGGATTATATCTATTTTAAGGAGATGGGCTAATTTTCAAGTTTCAGCACTGCAATAAAAAAGTTTTAACATTCATATTTTCACCTGTTTATTTTATTATGACTATCATGTTTAGTCTTGAGAGTTTTTAAATATTATTAAATGCTTGGTTGCCTCACACATAAATGAATAACAAAATTAAGATACTTATTTGTTCTGTCTTTTTCTCTTTACCAATTACTTTAGAAAAAACATTAGCTAACGATTCAACACCTTTCGCAAAATATCAATTAAACAGCTCTGATAATGAAGATAGATTAGAAGAAGCCAAACTGTTGGATTTATTGGATGGTTTAACCAAATTAGCCACAAAAACAAAGTTAAATATCAATTATACCCCCGGAATGACATCCATATTGACCGCTCAAACACTTACAGAGTTGGGTGTACAAAGTGTGTGGGAGGCGTTGAGCTTGGTTCCTGGCATGGAGCTGGCAATTGATAGATTGGGTAATAAGCTGATTATTGCCCGTTCCCAGGGAGGTCGTTTTGCTTCGGGAAATTTAAAATTAATGCTCAACAACATGCCAATGAATGTAGCTTTTTCCGGTTTGGCTCCTGGTATCATGAACATGCCTATATCCCAGATAGAAAGAATCGAGGTTATAAATGGTCCTGGAGCTGCTGTTCATGGTGAGTTTGCTTTTTCTGGTATAGTAAATATCATTAGCAAAAAAAATGCTAATGAAATCCACGTAGGTGCAGGACAATATGGATCAACATCCATTGGCGGTATCACATCATGGAGAGTAGACAAAAAAGAGTTTTCTGTAAGTGGTGAGCTTAAAAAAAGAGATAGCAACGATCTTGATTCCGGGCCAGACTCTTTGGACTCATTTAATCTCGGTAGCTACTCCAATGCTCCTGGTACTATTAACAATAGAGAGGAGTTTTCATCTTTTATAGCAACTGCTAACGGGGAAATATGGGATCTGTCAGTCGTGGGGTTATGGGATCAGTTTGGTGAACATTTTGGCTTGGGAGCTTTTCTTCCCCCCGATAGTAGCAGCAACAAAACCAAAAATCAGAATTTAGCCATCCAAGGAGGCATTCTAAAACCAATCGCCGAAAGTTGGGAGCTTTCCTTACGGGCATCATGGATGGATTATCAGTTACATCAAGATGATCTAAACTATTATCCTGCGATTACCGGGGCATATCCAGATGGTGTTATCCAAGATAACAATTATGAAGAGACCCGCTTTCAGAACAATGTTGATTTAGTGTGGCGAGGAGTAAAAAAACACTCCTTTTTGCTTGGTGGTGAATTTGTCCAGGTTCAGACTGAAAATGTATGGCGTTCCCTTAATGTTGACTTAACCACTGGAGCTGCTCTTAACGAGCAACAAAGATATACAGGAACCCAAAACTGGGTCGATGAAAACCATAGCCGTAAAATTCATAGTATAATCATTCAAGATGAATACAGACCCAACGACTCCTGGTTGATGACCATAGGTGCTCGCCATGATGATATAAGCGATGTGGGAGATGCCTTTTCACCAAGGTTGGCAATTGTACACAAACATTCCAAAAACCACATTTTCAAAGCTCAGTATGCCAAGGCATTTCGTCCCCCAACATTTTATGAAATGTGGCGAGGGGTCGACATCAAGCCGGAGACCTTAACAACCACCGAGGCTGGCTATATTTACAATACAGACAGGTTTTTATCTAGAATACGTATCTTTCACAACCGTTATCACTCCCCCATTATGTATAACTTCGGGAGCTACTCAAATGGCGAAGATAGTAAAAGTATCGGCAGTGAATGGGATTGGCAATGGGATATAAATGAAACGTTGAAATTGACTGGAGCAGTATCCTATAGCCATGCAGAGGATGAATCAACAGATGAGCCACCAGGTGGTGGGGCAGCTTGGTTGGGTCATGGAGGTTTGGTATACAAGCATCATTCTGGCTTTAGAGTTGGAGGTCTTATAAAATATGTAGGGCCACGCCATAGAGCAGTAGCTGATACAAGAGACAAACTTAAAAGCTATATGGTGTTTGATTTAAATGGAGAGATACCCATTAGATCCATTGATGGGGCTGTGGTTCAATGGGGAGCAAAAAATATTTTTGCTGCTGATGTCCGCTTTCCAGCTGAGATTATCACTGACCCTAACGGAAACTCCATACCCTCGTTTTCTGACGATTATCCGATGCAACCACAATATTTTTGGCTAAAACTATCGTGGAAGTTTTAATTGCAACAATGACATTAAACAGGTCTGTTTCTATATTATGTTTTAATTGAATCTTTTACAGCTTTTGAAAGATCTGCCATGGATACAGGCTTTAGGAAAAAACCTTTAAATCCTGCCTCAGCAGCACTTTCCTCGGTCACCTGTTCACTATAACCGGTGCATAGAAATATGGGTATGTCAGGTTGTAATTTTTTGATTTCAGCAGCAAGTTCATTGCCTCCAATTCCTGGCATCACTTGATCGGTAATCACCACATCAAAAAATGTCGGTGTCTTCTTGAATTTAATTAATGCCTCTTTGGGATCGGTAAAGCCTACTGCTACATAACCTAAAGCCTCCAACATTTTTACACAAACATCTACCAATCCTGCTTCATCATCCACAAACAACACCCTGCCTTTTCCTTTTTTTGGTGAGTTGGCAATTATTTCTACCTTTTCCTCATCAACAAAGTTATTTGCTACAGGAAGGTATACTTTAAAGGTTGTCCCCTGACCAGGCTCACTCGCAATTTGAATGCTGCCTCCACACTCTTGAACCGCTCCATGGACTACTGACAAACCAAGCCCGGTACCTTTCTCTTTTGTTTTGGTAGTGAAAAAAGGTTCAAAAATATGTTCTAAAATATCCTGATCAATACCCAGCCCGGTGTCTTTAACAACAATCTCGATATAGTTGCCCTGTTTATTGTCAATCTGTTTGGCCTGTTCTTCATTGATAGCAAGAGTCTTGACCTCAAGGGTCAAAACACCACCCCCCTCCCCCATAGCATAATTGGCATTGGTACACAGATTCATTATGATTTGGTGAATGTGAGTGGGATCTCCATATATTTGAACAGCACTATTCGGGAAACTCTCAACGATTTTAATAGAAGATGGCATTGTGGATCGCATAAATTTCAACACCTCTTTTATCAAGGGGATTGGATCCAACAGCTGTTTGCTGGTCTGGGTTTTGCGGCTGAATGTTAAAAGCTGAAGCACAAGACCTTTGCCTCTTTCAGTCGCTTTATCAATATTTTGCAGAACCTCTTTGGGATCGCTGATACCCAACTCCCCCAACTCTACATTACCCTTGATGATGCCTAAGATGTTATTGAAATCGTGTGCTACTCCACCAGCTAAAGTACCGACTGCTTCCATTTTTTTTGATTGTCGAAGTTGTAGCTCAAGATTTTTTCTTTCCGTGATGTCTGTCGCCATTCCACAAACAGCGTAGGGGTTGTTTTCACTGTCAAAGAGAGGAAATTTTATTGAAATTACGGTGTGCAGGCCATCATCATATGGGACTAACTCTTCTATCTCTTGCAGTGTTTTTGCCTTTAACACCTGTTGGTCATTTTCCCAAAACTTTTCAGCCAGCTCTCGGGGAAATATATCAAAGTCTGTTTTTCCGATAATCTCCTCATTGGTAATATGATGCAGTTCGCTGTAACGTTGGTTTATTAGAAGATAACGTCCTTGTGTATCCTTCAAAAAGATAACGGCGTTGGAGTTATCAACAATGGCTTTAATTTGATCTTCAGCTATCTTGCGCTCTGTAACATCACGAATAATTGCCGTAAAATTTATTCTGTTCTTTGCTTTCCAATGGGAAATCGTCATCTCAAGGGGAACTATACTGCCATCTTTTCGGCAGCCAGTTATAGAAAGCATATGTCCTGGGATTAAAGATAATTGTCCACTCTTCAAGGCACGTTTAAAACCTTGCAGATGTAGATCTTCATAATATTTCGGAATGATTATATCAACCTTACTCCCCATTGCCTCTTGGCGAGTAAACAGAAAAATTCTGGTTGCCCAGCTGTTCCAAAAAGTAATAACACCATTTTGGTCAATGGAAACAATCGCATCGGTTGCCGATTCTGTTATCGCCCTATATCTCTCTTCACTATTTTTTAAACTCAAATCCCTATCATGAACCCTCTTTATCATATCGTTGATTGACCCAGACAAATAATCAAGCTCATCAATATAAGGCAGGGTTGAACTTTTCCTATCCAAGTTCAATAAATGGTTTTGATGTTCCAGTTTATCTAGCTCCAATTGCTTTGAGAAAGATGCAATTTTAATCAGATGTTTTGTTACCAATCGTTGAAAAATATAAAGAATAAATCCAGCAACCAAAAAGGTTTTAATAGCATTGCTAATCAATATTGTGAACATCTGCTCCAACAATCTATTATAAACCCCAGTTAGGCTTACAACCGTCTCCAAAAGACCTATTTCCCGATCAACTCCCCTATAGTTGAAAACCAGAGGGAAAGATTTGGATAATGGATATTCAACATTCTGATTACCAGAAGACCAAGTTTTTTGATCATTAATTGAGATAACCACAAAACCCACATCAGGCAGCCTTAACAACCCATCTAGCTGAATTCTGATCTGCTCTTGATCAACTACCCAGACACTGTTACTGATTACCTCCAGATAACTTGTTTCAACCTGCAAGAAAAATCTGTTGATCTGATCTAATTCACCTTGATAGTTACGGTATAACTGAAATGAAGTGGTAATAAGTGTTATAAATGAGCTGAAAAGAACAACTGCCACCATCAATCGACGGGAGATACTTCCTTTTGTAAAATAAGGATTTAAATCACTTTTGCCCTGATCTTTTTTTGGACTATTTTCCATAAAACAGCCTCATTCACCATATCAGCTATACAGCACATAAAGAGAGGCTAACTAGAAAAGCCTTGCTCATGACAATCAATTTAACATAGGAGTTGTGGCAACTTATTAATCTTCAAGATAGGGTTTCATGGCACGATTGAATATTTTTTTATAAGCTCCATCTTCTTTCATTTCTCTCAATGTTTTTGATACTTTTTCTACAAGATCCTTATGTTTTTCATTCATGTATAAATACATGCCTTTGGTAGCAAGGGGAGGCTCAAGAACGTCAACCCCTTTTAATCCCATTTCTTTGATGAGGGCGTATCCTTCAAGGCGAGCATAGATCACAATATCGGCACGGTTATTATCAAGTAAGCCAAAAAGCAGACGTGCATTCTTGACCTTTTTAAGTGAGGCAGTTCCTACAATATTTTTTTCAAGTATTTTCCAGCCATTTATAATGGCAACATTGTAGGGCTTGAGAGTCTCCCACCCTGTTGTTTGTAATTTGATGTTTTTGCTAAATCCGACAAACTCATAATCCATAGACTTTTCGGTTACTTGTAATGTTTTGGGAAATAACCTGCTTAGTCCGGCAATTTTGATATATTTACCATCATCAATACCATTGTTCACACTGAGCATAGCCCGTTCTGCCGAAAGTCTGGAAATATGTACTTTATACCCCAATCTGGCAAAAGCCTCGGTATAGATTTGATCGAGAATTCCAGTTTTTTTATCGTTGGTAAGAGGTGGTTCGGCAGAGGTGTTTAAATAAATGGTTTTTTGAGGATTTGCAGCAGATACAGGAAGGATAGATAAAAAAGATATCAATAAAGCTACAAACAACAAAAAGCAGGCGTGGGAAACATAAAATGTACCCAAGCTTTTATGAGTGAGTAGATTCATTGTAGCTCTCCTAAAAAAATTGTTTAAAAATTATGAAGAACCCTCCAAACAATGGACTGTTATATATAAAAAACTAATTTTCATCCTAACTGTAACTCCCAATTTTGCCCATAAATACTTGTATATATTCTCGTTCATTTAAAACTATCGACAATAAATTAACAACTACCTGATAAGCTACCTTAAGCTACCCAATATTGCCACAAAAATCAGTATTTTCAAATTCCAATGGTTAATACTGTTACAGCCATATTTTGCACATACTAAATTGTAAAATAATGAAGTGGGTGGGAAATATTTATTCTACTGACTAAAACCGAAAAATTCAGGATAGATAACCAACACAGCCAGAATACCCACCTGTAAAAAGATAAACGGAATAACACCACGATAGATATCCATGGTGGTAACACTGGGTGGGGCGACACCTTTTAGATAGAATAGACTAAAGCCAAAAGGTGGGGTTAAAAAGCTGGTCTGAAGATTCATGGCTACCAAAATGGCATACCATATGGGATTAATCCCCAAACTATCGGCAATAGGGGCTAAAATAGGAACTATTATGTAAGATATTTCGACAAAATCGATAAAAAATCCCAACACCATGATGGCAAACATGGAAAGCAAGATAAAACCCCACTTTTCACCCGGTAGTTCCATCATAAAATCCTCTACCAGATAATCTCCCCCGGTAAATGTAAAGACCATGGAAAAGGCTGTAGCACCTATTAAAATAGCAAAAACCATGGAGGTGATTTTAACGGTCTCAAGGGCACTCTCTTTAATCATGGTAAAGGAGAGCTGCTTGTAGAGTATCGCCAATAAAATAGCCCCTACTCCACCAACAGAGGATGATTCTGTGGGAGTAGCAACACCCATTAAAATAGACCCCAACACCAACACTATCAGTGTTAAAGGTGGAATGATGGAAAATAGAGCTTTTTTTATCTGCTTTTGTTTGCTGCCGGCAAACTCTGAAACCTTGATTGCAGGAGCTAGATCTTTGTTGAAAAAGGTAACTGCCAAAATATAGAGAACATAAACCAAAACCAGGGAAAAACCGGGCCAGAAGGCTGCTCTGAAAAGATCACCAACCGGTTGCTGGAAAACATCGCCAAGAATAATCAAAACAATGGATGGGGGAATTATCTGACCCAAGGTTCCGGCAGCACAGATGGAGCCGGTTGATAGCCGTTTATCATAGTTATATTTGAGCATCACTGGCAGGGAGATAACCCCCATTGCCACCACAGAAGCCCCAACAACACCTGTAGATGCAGCAAGAAGGCTACCCACAAGTACGGTACTTATAGCGATACCACCACGAATTTCACCAAACAAAAACCCCATAGACTCAAGCAAACGTTCTGCAAGTTTGGATTTTTGCAGAATAATACCCATAAAAATAAACAGGGGAATTGCCATTAATATGGTGTTGTTCATGATGGACCAGATACGGTGGGGCATCATATCAAACAGTCCCGGACCCTCGGCAAAAAGGCCAAAAAACACAGCAACACCACCAAAAGTAAAGGCCACAGGAAAACCCATAAGTAGCATAGCCAATGCTACAACAAACATGATCAAACCAACCATTTATCAACTTTCCCTTTGTTTAAACTTAGCTATTTTTTTTAGGTATTATTTTTATCAAATGATATCGTCGCTTGGGTTGCGCTCTTTGAGTTTCACATCACCACGAAAAACCCGGTAATTACGCAACACAAAACCAAGTGCGGTGATCAAAAGAGAGACAAAAGCTAATGGAATTACCCCCTTGATCAGCCAACGGTGGGTCAAACCACCGGGATCTCCACTTATCTCATTTGTGATGTAAGCCTCTTCGACAAAAGGCAGAGAGCCATAAATAATGAGAACAGCCAGAGGGATTAAAAAGAAGAGTGTTCCCAATATATTAATTGCACCACGGGCTTTTTGACTCAAACGGTCATAGACAAGGTCAACCCGAACATGGGAGTCCTCTTTCAAGGTATAGGAGATACCAAGCAGAAAAACTATGGAAAACATGTGCCACTCAGTCTCCTGCAAGGCGATGCTGCCAGTATTGAAAAAATAGCGCATGATCGCATCATAAAAGACATTGATCATGGTAAGAAACATCAACCCTGCAGTTATATATCCAATAACATCAGAAAAACTGTCAATCCACTTTTCAATTTTCAACAACACTTTATACACATCTCCAAGGATTAAACCTCCCCACCCTAATAAGGTGGGGAGGTTTGGTTAAATTACTATTCTAAGTTATCCTGAAGATATGAAAAGTCAGATATCCTGGTCCACTCACGAACTTTCTTCATGTAGGCAGACTGGGAATCTATAATAGCCTTGAACTCTGAATTGGTTGCAGATTTTTCCACCAACAGTTTTTGATTCTCCGCCTTCATCCTTTTGATAACCGACTTTGGAAAAGTGCGAACCTTGATGTGGGGATACTCTTTTTTGATGGCAGCCCAGTGTATAGCACTATCATGGTAGGAGCGGGTATACATGTCATATGCTGCATACTGCATAGCTGTGGTCAGGATTTTTTGTAGATGTTTTGGTAGAGAGTTGAACTTATCCTTGTTGACCAAAAATTGTAGCTCAGTTGCTGGCTCATGCCATCCGGTATAATAATAGGGGGCAATTTTATGAAAACCCATCTTGATATCAAGAGATGGACCCACCCACTCCAGAGCATCTAGAGTACCTCTATCCAAGGCGGTATAAAGCTCTCCGGCAGGAATATTTGTCACCACAACACCAAGCTTTGACAATACCTCACCTGCAAAACCGGGAATCCGCATTTTTAGACCTTTTAAATCATCAAGATCATTGATCTCCTTACGGAACCAGCCACCCATTTGGTTGCCTGTATTGCCACCTAAAAATGAGTATACACCATGTTTATCATAGGTTTTTTTCATCAACTCCATACCACCGCCATAATAGAACCATGCGTACTGCTCCGGTGCAGTCATGCCAAATGGCATTGTGGTGAAAGGCATGGTGTTGAGATCTTTACCTTTCCAATAATAAGAGGCTGAGTGGCCCATCTGATACTGGCGACCACTTTTTACCATGTCCAGAATACCAAACGGGGCTTTGTGTTTGTTTTTTGAGTCGATACGTATCTCCATCTCCCCATTGGACATACTCTTGACCATATCGGCCATTTTAATTACGGCATCACCAAAGATGGGAAAATTGGTAGGCCATGTCATAGCCAATTTCCAGCGATATTTGGGTGCTGCATCTGCCGGAGTAGAGCTTAAAACCAAACCTACAACCAGCAAACCGACGAGAAAACTACCCACTGCTCGAAGTTTCATGATACCTCCTTGAAATAAATTATATTACCAATAAAAACAATCTGTTACAAGAAAACAATATAAACATCACGCTGCAATATAACACATCAAACAGAATTTTTCTCATTTTTAACGAAATTAACATTAAACCGCTTTACTGTTTGCCTCATCTGGCAACTTACCCAACAGGTTGAAGTCATCTAAAATACAGTAGACCGCAGGTACAATAAACAGTGCGGCAATGGTGGCAGTCATAAGCCCAAACGCAAGACTGGCTGCCATGGGAATAATTATTTGCGCTTGCAGGCTCTTCTCTAGCAATAGGGGTGTTAATCCTGCAACTGTCGTTATTGAGGTAAGTAATATTGGTCGAAAACGCGCCCTGCCAGCATGTTTGGCAGCATCTGTTACCGAGACACCATTTTTTATCTCATCCCGGATAAACACCACCAATAGGATTGAGTCATTTACCACCACACCAAAAAGTGAGGCCATGCCGACTATGCTAGGCATGGTAAGGTCCAGCCCCAAAGCCATATGCCCAAACACCATACCAATAAGAGCGGTGGGAATGACCAACATAATTGTTATGGGAGCAAGATACCCTCTAAACTGCAAGGCTAAGAGAAAATAGACCCCAACCAAACCCAAAAGCACATTGCGAACAATAGATTTTCCGGTTTTTGCAGACTCTTTTCCTGACCCTTGCATAGCAAAGCTGACATCAGGATAGCGTTTTAACAGTTCAGGTATAAACTCTGCCTTGGCAATGCCCAATAGCTCTTGGGCATTGATGACAGATCGCTCCACATCACCCTGTACAGTGACAACCCGCTGTCCATCTACCCTATTGATCCTAGACCAACCTCTCACCTCCTCTATATCGGCAACAACCGATAGGGGTATCAAAGCACCTTGACGGCCCACAATGGTCAGTTGATCAAGATTTTCCGGGCCAACGCTATCTTCTGCCAACAACCTTAAATTCACCTCATAGCTCTCTGGTCCCAACTGAAACTCATCAACCTTCACCCCTTGAAAAGCTGCTCTTACCTGTTCTGCCACATTTTTAGCATCCAGCCCTAAAACCCCGGCTCCAGGTTTTAAATGGAGTCGATATTCCCGCTTACTAGGGCGCAGATCATCACTTATATCCAACACACCAGCATAGCTGTTAAGCCATGTTTGCAGCTCTTTGGATGCCGCTTTTAAGCGGTTGAGATCATAGCCTTTAAGCCGAAGATCAATTGCTCTACCCCCCGGACCAAGAGTGGGTTTGGAATATTTGATGGTTATCACATCGGCCAAATCTCCCACCTCCTTACGCCACTCATTACTAAACTGCTCTAGTGGAGTAGCCCTTATTTCTGCACTTAGCAGGTCTACCATAACACGGGCAACATGTGCTCCACTCTCATAGGCATCAGGGTTTTGTCCGTAGATCACCATTAAGTTACTTACAAGATCAACTCCATCAGGCTGTTGGGATTTAAGACGTTCGTTGATACTCAATGCCGTTTTTGATAGATGATCAACCACCTCTTGGGTACGCTGTAAGGGTGTGCCTTGGGGTAGGAGAATACGGGCCTCTATCTGATCACCATCCAACTCTGGAAAGCCGACAAATTTAATCATTCCCCCTGCTGGCATGGCTATGGCTATAATCAACATCATGATGACAGCTCCAAAGGTGAGATAACGGTGGTTCACTGCCCGGTCGAGGAGAGGGCCAAAACCATTTTCCCGTAGACGATCAAAAAGAGCCTCAAATTTGATACGGAACTGGGATGGTGATCCACCATTTTTATCGGTCAGGGAGTGTCCCAAATGGTTTGGTAAAACCAAAAAGGCTTCTATAAGGCTGACCGATATAACAACAATTAGAACAATGGGCATAATCCGCAGCACCTGCCCCATCTGTCCGGTGATAAATGCTAGGGAGCCAAACACCAAAAGAGTGGTGGCAAAAGAGGAGAGAATACCAGGTAGTACCTGCTTAACCCCCTCAATGGCTGCCGTCATGGGTTTTAGACCTTTGTTTAATTTAGCTGCGACATTCTCTGCAATAACAATGGCGTCATCCATCAACAGGCCGATACCGATCAACAGCCCAATCATGGAGATCATATTGATGGAGACGCCGATTAACGGCAGAACAAACAGTGCTCCGAGAAAAGAGACAGGTAGCCCCATGCTAACCCAAAAACTGTAGCGGAAATTAAAAAACAGCCAGAGCATACCAAAAACCAACATAAGCCCCTGCCAGCCATTGCGCACCAACATATCCAAACGACTCTGCACCACAGAGGCACGATCTTGGGTTATTGTCAGTGTCACACCTTTGGGGGCGCGTAATCTCTGGGCGGCGATAAAATCATCAACGGTCTTTAGCACCTTGAGAACATCTTGTGAACGGGTTTTGGCAACCTCCAGAAGTGCTGCCCGTTGCCCGTTAAAGAGAATTTTATCTTCGGGCCTATCAAAACGGTCGCTGATTTTGGCGATCTCTCCCAAAGGTATGGCTGCTCCATTTTTGCCCGATATCACAACCAGATCCCTAAATGCCTCAACACTCTTACGTTGATCAGCAAAACGCAGAAGGGCATCTTCGCTCCCCCCTTCCAATCTTCCTGTTGGGCTATCTACACTATGACGACCCACAGCATTGGCAATATCAGCGGTGGAAAGCCCGTACTGTTGTAACCGCCATGCTGGAACCTCAATGCGAATATGGTGATCAGAAAAACCGCTTACCTTGACCTCTGCAATATTATCCAGAGCGGTTAGTTGATCCTTTAAACTCTCAGCATAGATTTTAAGGGCCACCGGGTCGGATGGACCAGTCACAGCTACAGAAACCACAGGCTCGGTTCGCCCCAACTCCCTAACCACAGGTGACTCCACCTGATCGGGAAAATCATCGATGGCATCCACCTCGGATTTTACATCATCTAAAAAGCGCATCATGTCAGCCCCCTCCTCCATAATGGCGGTGGCGGTGGCTACACCCTCTCTAGCGTCACACAAAAGCTCATCTAAGTTGGTAATTCCCTCCAGTGCATCTTCCAGACTTTTGCAAATAGCATCCTCCACATCTTGGGCAGTCGCCCCTTTATAGATGATGCGAACCTCAACTTTACTATTTTTGATCTCAGGAAAAGTCTCTCTTTGTAATCCCGGCAAGGCCACCAGACCCAAAATCATTATGGCAGCCATCAATATATTTGCAGCTGTTTGATGCCGAGCACACCAGGCAATCATAACCCACCTCCAACAGCCAGTTGTATTTTAGTGGTTAGGGCAGAATCAATTTGAGAGTGCAGCAGCATACCTTCCACAGCAGGAACCAGATCAGACACCACCACCTGCTCCCCTGGTTTAAGACCATTTTTTATAATACTCAAAGAGCCTTGATTAAAAAGAACCCCAACCTTTCGACGTTGCAGCCTTTGCTGCTCATTCACAACCAACAGAATACCGCCACGCACACTGTTTCGGGGCACAACCAGCCGTTGCGGTTGGCTGCGTCCGTGGAGTACCACCTGTAAAAACATGCCTTTGGTAAGTGGGGGCCGATATCCCGGTTTTATCTTGGCAAAGGGTTTATCAACTGCAACCACAACCCCCATGGTCCGGGTTTCCGGGTCAACATCATCACTAAAGCGAACAAACTCCGCCTCCCACTCCGCAACATGTGCTCCCAAGTCCAAACGGACAATGGGCCTGATACCTGTTTTGGCTGAGAGTTTTTTTATCAAGGTTATATCCCCAACCTTGATATCAGGGTGGCCTATAAAGAGACGACGTAAGGATGATAAAGAGACCTGAGCCTGTATCTCAACTCTATCAACAGCATCACCTTCAAACATGGTTTGGCCTTTGCTGATAAATTGTTCCACCTCGATATTCATGCTGGCAACACGCATGTTGAAGGGAGCGTGAACAACGGTATTTACCAAGTCTCTCTCTGCCTTTGCAGCTTTGGCTTGTAGTATCTGTCTTTTACTGGGAATGAGGGCCAGGGTATTTTTTAAATTTTGCACTGCCATACTCTTGGCAAGCATTGCCTGTTCCGCCTCATCCAGTTGGCTTTGGGACGAGGTTTTTTGCTGTACCAACTTGCGTTTTCGCTGTAATTTTTTTTGTGAAAGTGTCAAGTTGCGCTTTTCAATGCTCAAAGATGCTTTATAGTTCTCCTCTTGCACCGCCAACTCTGCCAATTCAGCTTTTGCCTGAGCCAGTGCCAGCTCATAATCCACCGGATCGATACGCACCAATACAGACCCTTTGACGATAATTTCACCATCTCTAAGCTGGGGGTGGCTCTCAACGATCCTGCCGGATACCTGACTTACAGCAGCCCATACCCTGGCAGGTTGCACAGGTCCATAACCTTGAACTGTAGGTGTTAAATCATACTGTTGAGCAGTAATAACGCGAACTGTACGGGTTGGTTCCCCTCTTAATACTTTAGCTGGTGGCTGTTTGTTGCTTACAGACCAAAGCAGCACAATTATGCCAACTATGATTGGCGGTAACACCCAAAGGGAACGCCAATGGGACTGTTTATTTTCGGTCATGGGGAGTCTTCCTCTAAAATGGTATAGTTCAAAGCTTGATTGGCAAGGGTAGAAACAAGTAGAGAGATCTGCTCAATATCTTTGGAGCTGTAACTTTGTTGTTCCAGTCGTCGTAATAGTCCGGTACGACCAACACGAAAATAGATAATTTGCCCCAACAGAGCATGGGCAACTAAACAGGCCTCCTTATGCCCAGGCGACAAACCTTTGATAGATGCCACCAGTTTGGTAACAACTGTATGTAGGGGTTCAAATAGATTGTTATAGAGTATAGCAAAGGCTTTAGTTGGGTGGCTCTGTTCTCTTAAGATAAAGCCCGGAACATCTTCTCCCAGTTCACTGGTGAGTATATTTAAAGCGTGTTGACGAAGCAGATTTTGCAACAATAAACGGCAACGCTCAACATCAACCCCGACCTGTTCCATCTCATGTAAGGCCAAGTTTACTTTATCGATATTCTTGGCTTGTAATGGGTGTATATTTTCCACTATATAAGCAGCAACCGCCATATAAAGCGCACCTTTGCCACCAAAATGATAAGAGATAGCAGATATATTAGCCCCAGCAGCATCAGCTATCTGCCGGGTACTAACACTATCAAAATCATGATGACCAAAAGCTGTAAGAGCCGCCTGCAAAAGCCGCTCCCTGGTTTTAGCCTGCACCGAGTTTTTAGAACTCTTTGATATGTTATCTACCGAGTCAGTTTTATCTTTTTTCATGATATCACCCATTACAAAAACTGGTTAATGATACCTCAGTAAAAAGATAAATCAAACGTTTGATTTAATATATGTGTAAAAGATACCCTTACCCAATAGTTGCCAACTGGTTGTTTATATATTTACACCTATGATTTAGCAGATTAAATTAACTTTTTTATGGAAGATTCTACCGCAAACAGGAAGGTGTGACTGATAGCAATTTATCAACAAACATTTTATTAAAGTAAAGTCAGAAACAGACCCCTCCCAACTACATTTGTCTAGTTCATGAGAGCCTATAAAAAACTGCTTTTAAAAAGCCCACATAGTGCAATTGCTATATTGAAACCAGGTTGAACTGGACGGATTCTAGATCTTCGCTGAAATCTTCTCCTAGCTCCTCCATGTTGTCATCATCGGCGCTGTAGAGCCAGTTTACTATTACATCTACGTTTTGTGAGGCTGACTCCAGCATATCAAAGAGCTGCATTAGCACCTTGGCGCTGGTTGAGTTAAAATAGATAAGCTCAAAATTGAAGGTCAACGATCCGCTGTTAAGACCATCTAGATAGTTTTTTAGCGATGTTATGGAAGGACCAAAAAATGCGGTGACATCTTCCGGGTAAGACTCCCCCTTGATTAGAAATACACTTTCCTGAAAATTAAAATTAATTTCAGGCGATCTCTCTGTGGCTGCTATAAGAATATTGTCCAATTTATCCCCCTTAAACCTAGATTCGGCAGTTGTCGCCACGCACTTGACGCAAGCTATTGATTCACCAAGCATATCAGGGGAAAGTCTTATCACCAGCAAGGTGACCGCGATTTCCCATGATACACCTGATAAACCAATATCTTACGCCATTTACGCACCGCCAACTGCCGAATCTAGGTTAAATTGTCAACAAATCAATACCTTCACTGCAATTCACACTAATATTATGGTCATAAACTATAGATGAAGTCAATATACAACAAATAATAAGTGCTATTTATTTTAACAACTCAACAGTATTTTTAATCAGACAATAAATTATATTAGTTAAAGTAGGTCAACACTAGTTCAGCTCAAACCTTAATGTGTCTCCTCTATTTTTGGGCAACATTGTCTCTAGCTTTCCCTGGGTATGATCATCAACCGAGATATGAAAATATCTACTGCTCACACTGTTTGTATCTAGATTGTTGATACAGCGAATGTTGATCTCACCTTTGCTATCACTGACCATCACAAAAGGATCGACATCTTGGACAATTCCGGTGAACTTTACTAAGACATTTTTAGCTGGTTGCTGCTCTTTATTGCTGATAACTATTTTTAGATTTTCTTGAAATTTATGGTCAGAAAGCTTTAATAAAAGCTGTTTTTTGCTTTTGGGAGCAGAAAAATATTCTTTGGTCCAAGCATAGACAAAGGGGCTGAATTGAGCTGCGATGAAATATTCCCCCTCCTCTTTCACCTTTATATTTACTTGTAGATCACCATTTTGTAAGGGAATAATATCGGAAAATTTAACTTTGCCTTTGGGTCTGTATAAAATACCGTCTTTAATCGAATATACCGTGACTATTGGTTTTTGCGCAAAATGTCCATTGTCACTATCATATCCCTTGGAACAGCCGGGAAACTCAAACCTTAAATTTCCTTTAAGGCTATTGTCTGCTCTGTTTGCTTTTGAAAACTCATTTAACTTTTTTTCTGTTTTTGTTAGAGGCAACGGTATAGTGAAGGTCTTTTGTGTCTGGTGGCTTTTATTGCTATTGCTCTCGCCCTTCAAGATAAAAGATTTTGTGATACGATCAAACGGTGGAGTACCATCGGCATAGGGGGCATCGATAAACACAATGGCATTTTGCTGGGCTTGAATGTTGGGTATAATAAAAGAACCATTTAAGCTGGTTGTGGTCTCCTTACGGTCAGGATAGCTACTGTAGACCACTTTGGCTCCGACAACTGGATTGCCATTATCTCCCAACACAACAGTACCGGAAAAATTAGTACCAGCCCCCCTCTCCCCCAACAGCTCTTTTTCATCTAGGGTGATGCGGACTGTCCCCTTGGCAGGTATATAGACTGTACGTTTGGCAATAATTCCGGGAGTTGGCCCGACAAAATATAGCTCCAACGATTGGGCTGGCAAAAACCCTGTTATCCGGGTGACACCGTCCAGTTGCAAAGGTATTGTACCCCGTTTCATCAACAGCCTTGCCATTTTGGGACTGTTCACATTGAGCATACCTAGCTGAATGGCAAATTCTCTTTTGTTTACCTGTACCGGATAAAGAGAAGATACCCCCATTTCAAGACCTAGAGGTAGGTCGGTTTTTCCCACTTTAAGATCAACCTCTAGCGTGGCACCGACCTGGGGCGTAAACTTGCCGATATCAATAGTTTGCTGTGCTGATATTTTTTTGGGCAACAAGATATGTTTAGCTGTCATACGCCCATTACTGTTGACGATAAATATTTGGGGTGGATCACTAACTGCAAGCCATGGGGAGATAAAGCTGCCATCTTTTTGCGGTGAAAAACTCAACCATCTTTGGGATATTGGTGGCAAAGGCAGCTTGTGGGGGCTGTTTTCATCTGGATGAGCAACCATTTTCATGTTGTGCTTGGCTCTTTGAAAATCTGTCACTTCTATCAGTTTGCCATAGCCAATATGGATTTTTATTTTATCGCTATCTTGCCCAAAACCTGCAAGTGACCCCTTAAAACGAATAGGTAGCGCAACCTTTAACTCCTTGGGCGGTTTATTGCTGGCAGCAACTAACAGCAATAGTTTTGACTTGGGATCTGATATACGAATATTTGCCCCGGCAATGGATTGTTTGATAAAACCATCGCCATCGGTATTTGTGTTATGAACTTTCCCCTGTTTATCAAGTATATCAACCGTAAGATTGGCTGCTGGGGCTCCAGTTAAGCCATAAACAAAGCCGACATCTTTAGCAGCATTGACAGGGGTTATCATAAAAATTGAGACTATTAAGATAAACAGCTGTAACAACCAATTGAAATATTTTTGGGAGCAGATCTGTTTCATTATCATTTTTTCCTTTTCAAGTCTCATTTTTTTGACCTATTGCGCCTGACCACTCTAAAACCGATGCGGTCTGGATGTCCTCGCCACCAAAAATTGGCCCGGTTTTTTGCTCTACACATTGATGGTGGATCGTTAAAACTACCGCCACGAATTATGGGTACTAAACACTGAGAGTCTAAAAATTGTGGGTCTCTACTGGGGGAAAAATAATAACTGCCAATTTTTTTACAATCCAAAGTCCACTCCCAAACATTACCCAGCATATCGTAAATCCCGTAACCGTTAGCCACAAAGCTCCCTACCGGTTTTGCACCTCTTTTTTTTATCGCTTTGTTACAGTTTATTTTTTCAGGGTTAAAACCATCACCCCAGGGATAGAGAGTTTTTACCCCTGATTGTGCTGCATACTCCCACTGCGCCTCAGTGGGAAGGGTATAAACCTCCCCGGTTTTAGCCGATAACCAACGCCCAAAGGCAATAGCACCCTGCCAGCTGACCCCAGTAACAGGAATTTGCTTATATTCTGCAACTACTTTAACCACCCCATCTTTTTGGGAGTAAAACAGCCCTGGTGATGATCCTATATTAAGCCAACGAGCCATTGTGCCGGGAGTTGGGGATTGCTCGTTCAAAAATGCAGCAAACTGTTGATTGGTTATCTCATAGCGACCCATAGCAAAACCGGAGAGAGTTACAGCATGGGGAGTTTCGACTATTTTATAGCCATCATCACCTGGCATCCTGCCCATTATAAAAGATGCTGAGTCCAACAAAACCAGTTCAGGACCATTGCGATGACTTCCATCGACGAAAACATCACGAAAAACCTTTATATTTTGATGTTTAGCACCTTCTTTTGCTTGTGAGTTGGCAACTGATCCAGCAACTAAAAATAAAACAATTGAACAGAGTACAAAATAAGCCAGGTTATTCTTTACATAACGATTAAACATTAATATCCAACGTGGGCTTTCACCCCAATATGGTCAGATACGGTGTCTACATACTCTTGGCAATATTTATCAGTCAGGTTACAACTTGCTTCAAACTCCACCGGGTAGACCATCTGAATTGATGAGAGATCCAGCTCATTTGAATCCCAAACAAAATGGTCATATGAACTATCAGTCAGCTTGCCAGTTTGATTGCTGACAGTACTAGGATCAGTAGGCAGTGCTTGGTATGTATGTTGGGATTCTACAAAATCATCAAGATTTAAAATTGTATCAGCAGATAGATTCCAATCACCAGCTATAAGCACTCTATCTGTGGTTATGGGGTTTGTTGAACCCACACTTTTTATACGAAATTCATCCAAAACTCCAGGTATACGGTTGACCTCATTTTTTCTATCGGAAACGGTGCTACCATAGTAGGCATGATAGTCCAACACCCAGGTGTATTTATCCCCCGATCTAACTAAAATTCCGGCAGGTGGTCTTTCAAAATTACCATCACCATCATTAAAAACCTCAACCTCTGACATCACCTCCAACTGCTCTTTGCCAACCAAAAAAACATATGCCTCTTTGTGGCTGCTTGATCTGCCTTGTAGTTCTGAAGCAAAAAAGTCGTATTCGCCAGGATTCAACCCTTCGTAGACCTCACTCTTATTGTCAGGATCTCGCATCACCTCTTGTAAAACGACTAGATCATAACCTGAAACAATCTTATCCAGTTCATCTACCTTGACCTCTAGAGCGTCAGCATCACCATACCCCAGAGTGAGGCAGTTTTGCGAAAACACAGAAAAAGAGGCGGACTTAAGTTGGGATACATCCCCAAAATATGCCAGTGATAACGCCCCAAAAAAAACAAGGGGCAAAATGCCCCGATACTTTTTTGTCCGATACAGTTTTAAAAATTGAATGATCAAACTTACCCCCCTAAAAAATGATCTTTGTTTGAGAAGCTAGATACAAATTACCGCGCTTACAAACAATTAACTACAATAAAACTGCGCTAAAAATATAGACAATTAATTATATTTTTGCCGTAGTTTTTTTAAACAGCTAAACGGTACATTTATTTAGTTAAACCAAGCTACATTCACCATATATATGGGGGATCCAGCTTATTGGTTGTTGTTTTACCAATATTTTTCTACATTAACTACATAAAGACTATATCTACAACAACAAAATATATCAATTGACATAGTAGAATTTTCGTTTGTATTATGGTTCTAAAGTTCATTATTTTATATAAAAGTTGTAATTATAAAAAGAGGGCCACTCTCTTAAATGAGTGCTTAAATATTTGTTACAGTGTTTTCGTGAGGTGTAGTTTTATAAAAACTTCAATTCAACATTTTTTATATCTTTTTGAGCAACCACCTAAAAAAAAGCAAATTTTGACCCAATAAAAGGCAACCGCCAACAACTGGTTTTCACTTTTATCAGGTCAGTGTATGTAGTTTTGGGAGTGTCTACAAATTATGGGTTAGGCTTAAACTAGTTTTTTTAATTCAATTAAGTGAGGGGAAAAATGTCAATCATATCTGTGCACGCAACTGTTTTTGCTAAAGAGGGTAAAGAGGAAGAGGTAAAACAGCATCTATTGGGCTTGCTGGGTCCAACAAGAGCTGAAAAAGGTTGTATCAACTACGACCTTCACCAATCCACTGATCCAGGGAAAAAAGGTGATTTTATTTTCTACGAAAACTGGGAGAACCAAGAGTGTTTCAACGGTCATCTCAATGCTCCCCATGTCAAAGAGTTTTTGGGTAAAGCCGATGATCTTTTAAAAGAGATGGTTGGTATAAGCACCTGGATAAATATCGGTAAATAATAACAAAAAAGACGGTCTTTCTCTAGCAAAAGGCCGTCTTTTTTTGTTAACCGGCAAAACTTATGATATGAGTTTCATAAATTTGTGGTAATGCAGCTAAATTCATATCTTTAGAAATTAATGCTCAGTATATATATTTCAATTATTCAATAATTTATATTTTTAATAATTT
>JADFZS010000067.1 GCA_015232405.1 Magnetococcales bacterium
AGTTGGATGAAGTAGTTAATACCTATCTTCACAACATTGATGGCAAACTGTATTTAATTACTGTGGGTCCGTTGATAGATGTAGAGGATATCATTGGTGCTGTTGTCTTTATTAAGGATGTAAACCAAAAATTTGTAGGTCAATTAAAGAGCACACTAAACGAACACTATTTAAACAATGATATCCATACAGAGGTTTCTTTAGCTGAGAAAAATAAACTGGTTGTTACCACTTTGCTCGGTTTGAAAATTCCTGCTGGTCCTGGTTTTGGTGGCCTAGCTTTTGAGTCTAAAGTCGGTAAAATTCCCTTTCGTCACCTATTTTTCTCTTTGAATGATGATAGCGGGCTGTTTTTAGGATTAAGTCTAGACACCACTACAAATGCTTCTGCTCGTACTGCTATCAACATAGCTATGGGGGGTGGGATATTTATCTCACTAGCTTTAGTATTTATAATTATTCTATTAAATGTTCACCGTGTAGTTGGCAAACTGCAAGCAGCACATAAAGAGCTGAACAAAGCGCAAAATCAACTTGTAGAATCTGAAAAAATGGCTGCTTTGGGAGGATTGGTTGCAGGTGTAGCCCATGAGATAAACACTCCTGTTGGTGTAAGTGTAACAGCTGCCACCACTCTTAAAACCAGAACCTTGAAATTTTTAGAAGTTTATAAATCTGGGGCTATGAAACGTGCAGACCTCCACGTATTTTTGAAACACGCCATACAATCTACTGAACTTATCTTTAACAATCTACAACGGGCAGGAGATCTGATAAAAAGTTTTAAACAGATTGCTGTAGATCGAACCAGT
Organism: Magnetococcales bacterium; assembly: GCA_015232405.1. GTDB lineage: Bacteria > Pseudomonadota > Magnetococcia > Magnetococcales > JADFYX01. The sequence continues at coordinate 813 of JADFZS010000067.1, forward strand.
GATGAAGATCGCTCTTTTAATGTTAAAGAATATCTCAATGAAATTCTTCTCAGTCTTCGTCCTAAAACAAAAAAGACCAACCATGAATTTATCATAAATTGTGATGATGATCTGGAATTTAACAGCTCTCCTGGAGTCATATCACAAATTATTACCAACCTATTGATGAACTCCATGGTTCATGCTCTGGAAGATCAAGATCAAGGTAAGATTATCATGGATGCCAAAATACAAAATGGGCAGTTCATTTTTAAATACAGTGATAGTGGCAGAGGTATCCCTCCAGAAAATCTTGAAAAAATATTTGATCCATTTTTTACTACTAAACGTGGGGAAGGTGGTAGTGGGCTTGGGTTACATATCATCTATAATCTCATAACCCAAAAACTCAAAGGTGAAATAAGCTGTACAAGCATACTCAATGAAGGTACCGAATTTATTATCTGCTTACCAATTGATAGAGGGGAATGAATATGAGTAGCCAAGATGACTCTATTGACATGGATGATCTGTTTGATGGTGATGATGAACTCTTCGGTGATGAAGATGACCCTCTTTTTGCTGATGGAGATGCTAATAGCCTGAAACTTGATGATGATACTCAGCAGGATGGTGAAGTTCCACCTGATGCTTGGAAGATCCTCATTGTTGATGATGAACCAGAAATTCACAAAGTAACTACACTTGCCCTTGATGGTGTTACATTTCAGGGAGACCCAATATATTATTTACATGCCTATTCTGCTAAACAAGCAAAAGAGGTTCTAAATAAAAATGAAGATATTGCCATGATTCTTCTTGATGTAGTTATGGAGGAAGATGACAGTGGTTTGAAGTTTGTTCAGTATGTGAGGCAGGAAATAAAAAACAGTTTTGTGAGAATAGTTCTACGTACAGGACAGCCAGGACAGTCTCCTGAGGAGAGTGTCATAGTTGACTATGATATCAACGATTATAAATCTAAAGTTGAGCTTACTGATACCAAGCTTTTTTCATCGGTTATCACCGCTTTGCGAAGTTATAGAGATTTGCGCATCATTGAGGAAAATACCAAACAGCTTAAAATATTCTCAGATGCAGCCTATCAATTTGTCCCTGTGGAGTTTCTCCAGCGTCTAAAAAAGGATTCTCTAATTGATATTCGCTTAGGAGATTTTATCCAGATGCCTATGAGCATCCTGTTTTGTGATATTCGTTCTTTTACTACTTTGTCTGAGACCATGACGCCAAGAGAAAATTTTAATTTTCTCAACTCTTATCTGCATAAGATGGAGCCTGTTATACAACAGCATAATGGTTTTATCGATAAATATCTTGGAGATGGTATAATGGCTCTGTTTGACAATGCTGACCATGCCACTAAAGCCTCATTAGCCATGATTAAAGAGCTGGAAGTGTTTAACAAGGAACAAAAAGAAAAGGGGCTTATTCCAATTGATATTGGATGTGGAGTCAACTCTGGAGTTGTGGCTCTAGGTACAGTAGGTGGCTACAAACGTATGGATGGTACTGTTATCTCAAATGCTGTTAACCTTGCTGCAAGAGTAGAAAGTTTAACAAAGGCTTATGGTGTTAACATTCTAATTTCTGAATCCACCTATCTCCAGCTTACAGATGAACAACGTAAATATTCCCGTTTTTTAGATATGGTTTCAGTTAAGGGGAAAAATCAACTTACCAATATTTTTGAGGTGTTTTCAGCAGACGAAGAATCTATTAGAGATAAAAAATACCAATCTCGAAATGTTGTTTCTGGAGCGTTGATGGCAATACATTCAGGTGATTTTCTAGAGGCAAAACAAACTCTTCTACAATGTCTGAAGGAAAACCCAGGTGATCTAACACTACAAATTTTCTTGGATCGTTGTGATCTGTTTCTTAGATGTCCAGATACTAATAGTGATTTGTTGGGTAAATCATTGGATGAGTTAAAAACCAGTTTTAGTAAAAAACCAATTAATGAAAGAACTGAACAGTTTTTTAATAAAATCAGCGATACCAGGCTTAAGTGGCTTGATGGAGAGTTTGTAGCTGGCAGCAATAGCCTTTTACAGTATATGAAAGAGCATGCAGAAGCAATTTTTGGAGATGAGGAGGTCAAGATGGTTAATATAAACTATCCTCATTATTCAACCCACAAATATGACCACGATTTTTTCAAAAAACGACTATTATTGCTGGAAGAGATGAGAGACTCCATAACTGAAACAGTTTTCACAGTTCTATTATTGAGTCAGGCAGTTGATTGGTTTTTCAACCATATTGCTATTAGAGATATGCAGATGGAGACGCATTTTCAGACAAGCTCTTGATATCTTTAGATCAACTTATTATCTGTCCAAATTAATCAAAACAGGTCATGCCAATATGAGCAAAACCTGCTGTTATCTGATTGTGGCTATTTTTTATTATTGTAGTGGGTACAAATTTTTCTTAATAGTAGTTTGGAAAGCTGTTATTTATTCAATTCAGAGAAAAGCCGTTCCCACTTCAAAGCAATTAATTCTACAGCAAACCTTTCTCGCACCTCTGTTGCGCGTTTACCATATTGTTTTCGCAGCATATCGTTATTAATTAGATTTACAACAGCCTCTTTGAGATCTTCTTTTTCTCCTGGGGCTATTAGCAGTCCATCAACATTGTTGCGGATAATATCCCTTGGTCCGGTGTCGCAGTCAAAACTTATGGGGCAGACACCGTGGGCCATGGCCTCTACCAGGGTGTTGGGAAAACCTTCAAAATCTGAACTTAAAATATAGATATCTGCCCTGTTATACCATTGGGAAATATTGCCTACTGCTCCTGGTAGTATGATCTGTTTTTGGAGGTTGTGGGAAACTATCTGCTGTTCAAACTCTTGTCGTTTATAACCTTCACCTAAAATAATCAACTGCCAATTGGGATATTGGGGGGCAATGTTGGCAAAAATATCTATTAACGTGGAGAACCCTTTGAATTGGTCCAACCTGCCAACAGCAAGTAGAATATTTTTGTTGTCAGCAATGAATTTATTGGGATCAACAATTGGTTGGTTTAGTGCCAGGGGCCATTGCACGGCATTGGGTATGATTGGCACATAGATAGCGTTGGTATTTTTATTTAACCATGCGGCGGTTTCACTGGTTAATGCCACAACCGCTTTTAGTTTACCATAGCTAAAACAGCGTAACTTTTCCCAAAGGGGGCCTAAAGGTAGCCGTGGAGGGTGGGTTCTCTCTGCCCCTATGGTTGCTATATTGGCTAGACCCATGGCTGCAAATCCCAAGATAACGCTGGCGGTACTCATCATTGCCAATGCGACATCGGGGCGAAGTTTTTTTAATATCTTCCTTAGAGCAGAAATTCTTTTTAGGTTATTTATCAAACCCATTAGCTGATTACTGCTTTTTTTTCCCAAACCCAGCTCAATACGTTTAATAGCCGGGTGGAGTTGATAAAAATCCAAATCTTGACCGACTACAGTAACAACAGTAACAGACCAACCCCTATCTGCCCAATAGTTGGCCATGTTAGCCGTAACCCTCTCTGCACCACCAGAGGATAAGGAGTAAATAAAAAAAAGTAGGTTTTTTTTAACCAAAACAGCTCCATTTAAAAGAGATGGAATTATGGTTTAAGCCAATGGCTGAAATCTCTATTCAACAATTTTTCCAGTAGATGAATATCATCACGAAAATAGTTCTGTAAATGCTCTTTGGTTTGTGGTGGAAGAGGGGGCCGTTTTCTTACTTTTTGGTTTTTTTTCTCTATGGCATTTAATATACCCAAGCCACCGGATATACCCATGGCGGTTTTTAATCCTCCCAACCACTCAACCACCTTTCTTAATGGTAGGGAACGTCGAGATTTAGCAAGATTATGTACAGAAAAATCGTTGCGACCATCATCTGCTACATGTAAAAATTGTAATGTTTTTTGATACTCCTCTTTAGCAGCAATTTTCAAGCGGTCCATGGTGATAACATGTACTCTTTCAGGGGCAACAAGAGTGTAAAGCCGTTGTAGTTGTTCACCAAGTTTGCAACGTTCACCATATTGTAGAAATTGTGGTTCCACACAGCTTTTCACAATAGAGAAACCGCTTTTGCGTTGCTCTTGCAGATACCAAGCTTGGGAAAAATCTTCTATGTGTTCATACTGGCTAAACAGCATCTGATCGTGAAGTGATTCCGCCATTTCAATGGGATTGCGCAACATGACGATAAACTTTGCGTCTGGGTTGAACTGTAGAATATTTGCAACGGCAACCGTTGATGTCAAATACCAAACTGATGCCTCACCAATAGCCTTTTGTTCTTCAGTTGCGTTAGCAAATTGTTGGTTATAATCGGCTAGGTTATCTATTTCACCATGCTGATGATCATTGTTAAAAAAGTGTGGCTCTTTTATGGGTGACATATAGATTTGCGGATGGGCAGCCAGCCAAGCAGCCATAGAGGTGGTGCCGCATTTTGGTGCACCTATAATAAAAAAATTGGGCCTGTTCATCTTTAAGCCTCACTTTTTTGCAAATGAAAATGCCGTAGACAGTATACCAATTCTGTTTTTTACTTCAAAAAACAGCAATATATTCCATAACATCAAGGTGACTGTTGTTGCTATGGCAGCTCCGTTGGTTCCAAACTGTGGAATAAGAATCATGTTTAGTATTACATTCAATGTGGCTGTTATCAACATGATTTTAAGGGCAACTTTTTCATGACCACTCATGGTTAGGAGAAACCCCACAGAACCCATGGCTGCATTAAAAAATTGACCGAAGGTAAGAATGGTCAGTGGGGGGTAGGCTGGTGCAAACTCTGCTCCGAATACCAGAGCAATAAGTGGTTCACCAGCAAAGATAAAAATAAGGCTAAATGGGGTTGCTACCAGCAGGACAATTCGCGCACTTGTTGTAACCAGACGTTGCAAAAGAGCCATCTCATTTTTTGCATACATTTTGGCAAACTGAGGAGCAACAACACTGTTGACTGCTTGCAGTCCAAATGCCACTAAACCTGCCCCTTGTGAAGCAACCCGATAGAGACCAACTTCATCTACCTCACGAAACATACCAAGCATGAGTATATCGGCTTGACAGTTTATTAAAAATGCACTTGATAAAAGGACAAAAGGTATAGCGCTGCCTACCCACTGCTTGGTTTTATAGCGAGCTGTAACAGTGCGGATTGGGGCTGGCATATAACGGAAAAGTAGATATATGGTAAACCCACCTAGGACCACTCCTACTACTATCTGAATTAGCATCACCTGTTGAGGTGATCTTGTTTCCGGGGCTATGGTGAATAACAGGGTTACCACTATCAACACCAATAAAGGTCTTAACAACAGACCCACAAATTGGCTTTTTACCACATGTTGAAAACCTCGCATAGCCGATAACATGGTCTGGCTAAGGGTCAATATTGGCAGCAATATCAACATTAAAAATAGGGTATCGCTCAAGCTATCAGGAAGTTCTGTGGCAAAGGTCAATATGAGAGCAGCAACAGTTGCCAACAAGATGGAGACAACAAATACAATCTGCATAAACCTTATGATAATACCACGAATATGGGACCAATCTTGGTGGGCCTGGGCAGCTGCTATTTCCCGCACCAATAAATTTGGTGTGCCAAACTCACCGGGGATCATCAACAGGGTTAAAACTGCCATGGCGTAAGCGTATGTACCATAACCTTCGGTACCGATTGTTCTGGCTAAAACTACGGCAAAAAGCAGGGCTACAAGCTTGTTTCCAGCCTGGATCAGACCATTACCTATACCACCATAAAAAAGCTGTCTGCGTAGGCTGTCGGCAGAACCTATTTTTTCACGGATACGACTAAAAATCAGGTTAATCTGGTTACCCATAGTTACCTTAATTTCTCACACCAACAGTAGCTATCCAGGAGAGAGCCATAATCACCATCATGTAAGCTGCATTTGCCGGAATTCGCAGGCTGAAATCAACTGATGCGTGCATCAATTGGGCTATGATAGTCATTACACTGGCAAAGGCGATACCACGCATAACCCGGCTGGAGTTATTACGCATTGCATCAAGACCAACTGCAAAGGATAGGATAACAACAGGAACAATCAAGCAGAAGCCAATTATACCAACCTCACCAAGTAGTTCCAAATAGTCGTTGTGGACATGATCAAAAAAACCGGACATACCAACACCTTTATAGGCAGGAAATGTGCTATAAAAAGTCTCAAGCCCACTTCCTACCCATAGGTAGTCGTTCCAGAGCAGTATGCTATATTCAAACAGGTCGGGCCTCATCTCCGTTGTTAAGTTGGTTTGTTGAATGCGGTCAACAACTTGGTCGATACCAAACCAGGCTCCCATCACATATATATCAACTATTATCAAGCTGACAAATAGTGCTAAAAGTTTAAGCTTGCTCTGTTTGGAAAAATGCCACATCAACAGCCCGGTTGAAACAAGGCTGAAAAAAAATGATATATTGCCCATCCTTGAGCGAGTGAGAACCAGACCCACAACAATTGCCACCAAAACCAGCCTCATGCTTATCTTGCCGCTGAGTATCCACTGAGTTACTGCAAGAAACTGTTGTTTCCTGCTCTGTTCTCCTTCAGTATGGTTGGTTTTGGAGATCATCCAGCCTATCCCTACAGCCAAGCTCATAATGAGAAAATTAGCAAAATGGTTACGGTTGATGAATGTTCCTGATGCTACATTTAGAGATGAGAGCTTTTTTACAAAAAAACCATACTCAATACCAGATAGAGTCATCAAGCTGCCATAGAATGCTTGGGCAAAACCGGAAAATATTATCACAAATATGAGTATTTTAACCCGCTTTCTAGTGTCTATTAACAGTAAGGTGAAGATAAAAAACAGGGTATAGGCGACACTTTTCATCCATCCTGTTTTTGTCGCGTGGGGGTCTACACTCAGAGTGATTCTATCCAGGTTGATGCCGGGCACAGCTTTATGTAGAGCTGCAGCTTGGGGTGAGATAAACTCCACATAGTCCAAGGGCAGGGGGATAAACTGGGCCAGCACAAAAAGCAACCATAATAGCAGCAACAAAAGCACCGGTTTTGCTACCAAAAAGGCTTTTGTCAACTCCACCCGTCCCATGGAATAAAGGACAAGCCAGACAATAGCCAATATGAATAAATAACCCTCCATAATGGACCATGCCCACGGCCTGTTGCTAGCATGGGGCAGGGGAACCCATACCAACAAAAGCATGAAAGCATAATAGAGTGGGGCTGGTGATTTTGCTTTGTATCGATGATAGATACTATCTACACTGTTCATAGAGTGTCATCTACTCGATCATCTTACTCTTTTCTGCATAGTTATAACCGCCATATGCACTGTAGCCATATTTATATCCATAACCACCTTTTTTGCTGATATTTGAGAAGCGGTTAAGAACTATGCCCAGCAGGTTAACATTTGCAACCTTTAGCTGTCCAACACACTCCTTGATAATTGGCATGGGAGTTTTTTCCATGTTACAGAGCATAACAAGAGTTGAAGATAGTTGCGAGCTAATCATAATAGCGTCACTAACAGCCTGTACAGGTGCGGTATCAATAACAATGCGGTCAAACTTTTTGGTTAAAGATGATATGGTGCGAGTAAACGAGTCGGAAGCTAGTAGTTCAAGGGGGTTGGGTGGAATAACCCCAGAGTAGAGAACCTGGATACGGGAGTCCTGATCATGAAAAAATACATGGTCATGTTCGATATCAGCATAACCAACCAACAAGCTTGAGAGGCCAGCATAGACCTCTTTATTGATCTCAAATACCTTATCCAACGATGGGCGACGCATATCGGCGTCTATCAGCAGAACTTTTTCGTTGGTATTCATGGATAGGGCGATTGCAAGGTTAGATGAGAATGTGGTTTTCCCCTCTCCAGGAACCGATGATGTGACAACGATGATTTTTCCTGGTTCGTCATCACCAAACAGAAGAATGTTGGTTCGGACCTTACGTATGGCTTCAGCAAATATAGATTGGCTGTCTTTGGAGAGGTATCTCTCCGGTTTGGTGGCAAGCTTTGCCAGTTTTCGCGGTTGTAACAGAGGCAGCAGACCCAACAGAGGTAGGGCAAGATTTTTTTCCAACTTACCAGGATCTTTAATTGTATCATCGAGATAATCTTGCAAGAAAGCGATAAAAATTCCGGCAATACCAGCAAGGATCATGGCGAGCATGACGATTAGTTTCTTCCTGGGACGGGATGGAACAGTATTAACAACACCGTGATCGACAATACGGGCGTTAACCGACTGCATATCCTGGGTTACATCGGTCTCTTTATAACGGGTTAGAAACATATTGTAGAGGTTACGGTTGGTTTCAACCTCCCTCTCCAGGGTTTTTAGGGTGTGCTCTTTACGGTTGATGTTGGTTAATTCATCTTTGACCGCTTGGTAACGGTACTGCATGGCTTTGGCAGTGGCGTTGGCAACATCATACTCTTTTTTAATGCCGTCGATGATCGACTGGACCTGACGGGATAAACTCTGTTTGACAGCTTTTAGCTCAGATTGGGCCGAAATCATTTTAGGATGTTTGCGCCCATAACGTTTTTTAAGAGTTGATATTTTACTTTCCAACTCAGTTTTCAAGCCTCGGGTTCTTTGAATCAATGGATGTTTTAGCACTGCAGGTTCTGACAGGTAGGAGTCAATGGATCTGTTTCTTGCTACCATATCGTTTATGCTACGGGTCTCTTCTAGAGCGCGTTGGGCATTTATCAGGTTGGATGCTGCCTGATCCATCTTTTTGGCAGAGATACTTGTGACGCCTTTAACGTTGACCAGCTGGTTTGTGTCCCGGTATCGCTGGAGAATCTCTTCAGATTCAGCTAGCTTCTTTTTTAACCCTTCCAACCTTTCTGTCAGCCAACCTGTTGCCTGTTGGGTCATGGCCAAACGGGCTTTCTGATCGTTTAAGATGTATATTTCCGCCATGGCATTAACCACGCGAGCAGAAAGTTTGGCATCATGAAATTCAGCAGTTATGTGGACAAGTTGGCTCTGTTTTACTTTTCTGATTTTTATAGCACGACTAAAAATACTAAATACCCTGGCTGCCTCTTTTGCTGATGCTTGGGGGCTGTTTTTACTAACAGGCTTTGGCTTTGTGAGTAGATCTTTTATAACTTTTGGGAATAGCTGTTTTATGCTAAACGATGAGCTGTTGTTTGTGGCCCTGAACTCAGGATGGTTTGCTAGATTTAACCGTTTGATTACATCTTCTGCCAACTTTCTGGTTCCCAAAATGCCAATTTGGGTTTGATAATGCTCTATATTGCTTGAACCAACACCGTACACTTCATCAATTGAGAGCAGTTTAGAGTTTTGGGTCTCAAGTTTAATGGTGGCCTTTGAGACATAAAAATATTTCATCGGCATAATGAGCAGCAGCACCAAAATGCCGACAGTGACAGAGAGGCCCAAAATGCCCCACATTTGACTACGGATAATGTGAACTATACGAGATAGATCAACATCTTCCATATCAAACGTCTGATCATCAACGAATCCTTCTCGTTGGGATGACTCTCTTGTTGCCATTAAAAAAAGCTCTCTTCCACCGTTATCGTATCACCAGCATTGATCAGATCATTGAGGGAAACTTTGTTTTGTCTGTCTCTGTGATCCCCATCATTGTTGCGATAAATTTTTTTCATCGATGCACGTCTGGTGAAACCACCTGCCAGTGATATGGCTTTGCGCACCGTTAAACCGGGAATATAGGTGTAGCTACCCGGCTTGTTAACCTCTCCTGTTACAAAAATTGTTCTATATTTTGAGATAGATACTGTTACTTTGGGATTGATTAGATATTTGTCTTCACCTTTTAATTGATCAACCAGAAAATCTTCAAGTTCACCCACGGTCATACCAGAAATTTTCAGCTCTCCCAAAAGGGGAAAAGAAATTGTTCCAGTGTCAGTAAGTGTCGTTTTAACAGATAGCTTACTTTCGTTAAACACCCTGATATCTATGGTGTCACCACTACCAAGACGATGTTTGGAGAGGCTGCTATCACCATAGGCAATGGGGGTAAATAGCATCTGTATTGCGATGAAAAATATTAAAAATTTTTTAAAAAACATAATATTAGCTCTGTTTTAAGGTTTTTCGTTAAAAAATTTTAAATAACATTAACTGCCAATTTGAAATGGTAAAAACAGTAGCATTTGCACCTAAAACATTGGACAAAAATTGCTATGATTATATCCATTTCTCCCAAATTGCATAACTGCAAAATGGGGTGAAATTCAATACAAATTGCATTCAGGTTTTTATGCAAGAAAAACGCCAAAACCCAAGAAAAAGAATCTGTTAGGTATTATTGGAAAAAATGCGTATAATGCAGTCAGTTAAACCAATAATACCCTACCTGTTTTGACTAAGGGTATTATGAGCCTGAGGAGTATATAGTCAATGGATACTAAAACACGGCTTTATAAGGTAGTTATCCTGTTTTTTATAGGGGTTTTTTCTGTCTCTACAGCTCTCTGGGCTGCTCCGGTAAAGTTGGTTCCACCTGAACTACAGTTGGAGATCCAGGATGCTGCATCACAAGGAGGCAATATCCTGCAGGATTTGGTTGAACAATCAGCCAAAGCTGATCCGAGTTTAGCCGTTGGTATCGCAAGCTTTGTCTCTGCCGTACTACCACAGGATCAGGTTGCAGGTATGATCACTGTTATCGCCTCTGCTGTTCCCTATGAAGCGGTGGCAATTGCCACAGAGGTGGCCACAAATATGCCCCAATTATCAGGTGAAATAGCTGCTGCTGTGGCAACAGCAGTACCGGAATCAGCCGTAGCAATTGCAGTTGGGGTCTCAACAGCGGTGTCAGACTCTGCTTCAATTGTTGCCTCTGCTGTGGCAACTGCTGTTCCAGAAACTGCCACTGAAATTGCCGTTGAGGTAGCAACAGCTGTACCTGATTCAGCTGCTATGATAGCTGCTGGTGTTGGCAGTGCCGTACCGGATATTGTTACAGAAATGGCAGCTGAAGTTGCCGATGCCGTACCTGACTCTGCCGCACAAATTGTTGTAGAGGTGGCAACTATTGCCCCAGATTCAGCGACGGAAATTGCCTCTACCGTGGTAACAGCAGTACCAGAGTCTGCCAACCAAGTATCAGAGCAGATGGCGATCAGTATGCCAGAACTAACAGAAGAGGTTACGGTATCACTATCAGCAGTGGTGGATGATTTTCAACCTGAGTCTTTACAAAAAGCAGTTGCTGATGAACCAACCTCATCACAGTCTGTTTCTCCAAATTAACATTTAATTTACGTTGCAACAGTTGTATATATAACTCTGCCTTATTGGGTGGTCGTGGTCTTTTGTTGTGGTGAGATAGGGGGTTAGCTAAAGTGTATTTGTGTAATAGTTCTTATTTGAAAAAAATATTTTCTGCTTATATGTTCATTATCACCCTGGGGGCTGTAGGTGTTGCTCAGGGGGTAGGTTTGGAGTTAGAGGGTATCCAAAAAGGTAATGTGACTTTTCATCCAAAATTGATTGTCACCCAGACATATAACGACAACCGATACCTTGATCCCTCCACTGTAAGCTCATTAACAAGCTCCTGGATTACTGAGGAGAGCCCCGGTCTGGATGCCATAATTGAGGTTGGCAAACATGATCTTACTTTGAGCTATGAAGGTCTATATGGTCAAGTCCATAGCTCTTCGACCGATAACTATATGGACCATGATCTTAAATCTTCTATGGTGTTTGATTTTAGAAGATGGTTGGGGTTGGAGCTTAATGTTGGAAGAAAGTGGGGGCATGATGAAAAAGGGGCAAATGACTCCATTGATTCAACCGACCCCAATGAACACACCACTGACAGTTATGGTTTTTCAACCCGAATTGGTGGTGAAAACACCAAGGGAAAAATTGAGTTTGGGGCCTCACATCTAGAACTTGATTATACCAATAACTCAGTAAACACAAGTGGTCTGGAATATTCTAAATTGTCCTCTAATGGATCTCTGTATTGGGAGATAATGCCCAAAACATCTTTGCAAACTGGAGTGATCTATTCAAACTACGACTATGTAATCAACAGTGTAGCTTCTGATAGTAGTGACACTTTCTATTTTGCCGGAGTTGACTGGAGTGCCACAGGAAAGACCGAAGGTAACATCAAGATTGGCTATATGGAAAAAATCTTTGATGACAGTAGCAAAGAGGATTATGGAGGGTTTTCTTGGGATGTTGCGGTTAAGTGGCAGCCGTTGAGCCATTCCAATTTTGTGTTGATGACGGTGCGCTCACCGGGTGAGCCTACTGGTGTTGGTGATCATATCGTGCGCGATAATTCATCACTTGTCTGGAACCATGAATGGTCAGATATCCTATTTACCAAGGTGCAGGGTTCGTTTAGTACTGCGGACTATCAAGGTGTCGGGCAGAGTAGAGAGGATGAAGAGAAGATAGTAGATTTGGGAGTTGGTTATAAAATCAACCGTTGGGGTATGGTTAATATGGGGTATAGCTATGCTGTGCGAGAGTCCAATGAAGATGCCAACGATTATACCCAGAATAAATTTATGGTTATGTTGATGATGGCTTTATAATTTATTTTAACTTGCATGTTTAATCACCTTAAGGTGTATTATGATGGTATTGCGGACTGTCTGGTGGGGATGGTCCAGCCTGGATTTTTACTGCTGTAAAAACCTTGAAAAATTTAAAACCTCTTGTCTGTTGCAGAAGGTAAAAAATTTCCGGTCTTTTAACGAGTGGAAATGGGAATATTGTTGGTAAAATGACCATAGATGATAATAAATCTGTTCTTATTGCTGAAGATGATCTGGACCTTTTGGAGCTGTTGAGCGAGTCTTTGAAGCTCGACGGTTGGGATGTGTTTTCAGTTACCACTGGTTCCCATGTTTTAGTGCATTTAATTGGCAAAAAAATTCCTGATGTTATTTTGCTTGATCTCAACTTAGAAGACTATAACGGTATTGAAATTCTTAAGTTGATCAAGGAAAAAGAGCTTGGCTCCCAAGTTGTTATAATGACTGGTGAAGGGACCATCCAAAGAGCGGTTGAGGCAACATCACTAGGGGCTATAGATTTTATTGAAAAACCTGTCACACCGGATCAAATATTAAAAGCTGCCGAAAATGCCTACAAACATGTTGATAAAAACAGACCAAAAAATAGAGAGATAGTTACCAAACCGATTGAAGTGGATTTTAGGGACTTTGATGGTGATTTTAAGGTTGATAAAAGTGACATAACTGAAATTCAGGGTGATATTGTTGTCTCCCCCCAGCAAACATCACGTAAAGTACAAAATAAAAGAGGCAGAAATGACAGAAGAGCATCTGATAGACGTGATAGTGACAGACGTTCAAACGAGAGAAGAGATACCAAAAGAAGAGAGTTTGAACATCTTCCATTTGTTGCAACTGATATAAGTGAACCGTACAACAATCCCAATTTTAACTATAATAAATCCAACCAGCAGCCTCTACCCAACGGTTTTAACAACCCCCGTGCAACCCCCTATAGCAATATTAAAAAAGGTTCAAAAACCAAAAAATATATTTTCTATTTAGCAGTCGGCTTGACAATTGTTTTGGGGTTATATGCCGCAAACCCACTGCGGGCAATTCGTGGTTATTATATAGAAAAAACCATGTTGGAAATGGAGCATGAGGTAAAAGTATCGGCTGAACAACTGCAAAAAATGCTTGTGCGAACCGACGATCTATTACGTATTGAGAGCTTGGCATCACCTGCTCTTAAAAATATTATGCGGATTTCAAAAAATAAAAATGTGGCAATTATTCCCGGTCAAAGTAAAAATGTCCTCCAGGATAATGTAGCTAATATTTTTTCTGAACATATGCGGGTAAACACCGGGATCTACCAACAACTGCGTTTTTTGATGGATGGTAGAGAGGTGGTGAGAGTCGATTTTAGCAGCAACAATATTGAGACAAAAAACTCTCTGGATTTACAGTTCAAAGGGTCGGAAAAATACTATTCCCAAGCCTTGGCTCTTGGTGCTAATGAGCATTACATCTCACCCATTAATTTAAACCGGGAAAATGGTAGTATTATTTTTCCTTACGTTCCTGTCGTAAGATTTAGTAAGTTGGTTATTGATGAATACCATGATGTACTTGGGAACTATCACACCGTATTTGGCGTACTTGTGGCAAACATGTTTGTACAGCCTGTTTTTGAAGATCTAAAACGTGATAATGAGCTACTCTATATCAGCAATTCAAAAGACTACTATCTTCTCAACCCCGATATGGAAAAAAGTTACGGTTTTGATCTTGGTCATACAAATAAGATGTCAAGAGATTTTCCCGAAATATCAGCTATGTTAAAAGATAATAAATCGTATACCGGGTTAACAGACCATGGAGTAGTTTCCGGTCGTTATGTGCAGATGGCCAATAACCCTTCTGATCGGGATCTATATATACTAAAGATTCGCTCAGTTAACGATATCCTCCCTTTTGGGTTGGGTATGATGGAGTGATTTTTCTTTCACATTCTATTTAAAGGCCGGGATAATTATGGATAGTGAATTTTACATATTATTTAATTTTCTCTCAAGTGGACTGTTGTGGCTTGGGATCATTATTTTGATAGTTTTAAAAAAATCCATAATTACTGTGCCACAAAACATGGTTTATGTGATTGAACGATTTGGTAAATATCAGTCTAACCGAACCGCAGGGCTTAACTTTCTCTTTCCGTTTATTGATAAAATCGCCCATCACCGGGATCTACGTGAGCAGACTATCGATGTGAACAAGCAGGAGGCCATTACCAAGGATAATATTGGACTTGGTATAAACGGCATTCTTTTTATAAAAGTCGTTGATGCCTACAAAGCCTCTTATGGGGTACAGAATTATGCTCTGGCAGTGACCAATCTTGCCCAAACAACCATGCGTGCTGAAATTGGTAAAAAAACCTTGGATGAGACTTTTGAAGCCAGAGAGACTCTAAATTCAAGGGTTGTCGAAGTTTTAACAGAAGCTGGTGAGGCTTGGGGAGTTCAGGTTTTACGGTATGAGATCAAAGATATTGATCCTCCAAAATCTGTCCTGGATGCCATGGAAAAACAGATGAAGGCTGAACGGGAAAAACGCGCAACAATCCTTGAATCTGAGGGTAGTAAAGAGTCTGCTATCAACCAAGCTCAGGGTGAAAAACAGGCACAGGTTTTAAAGGCAGCTGGCGAAAAAGAGGCCAGGATTCTACAAGCCGAAGCAGACAAACAGGAGCAGGTACTCAGCGCCCAAGGTGAAGCTCTGGCAATTACCACTGTAGCGCAAGCCAAAGCTACGGCCCTGGAGGTAGTTGGCAAAGCCGCAGAGACCAAAGAGGGGAGCAAGGCTGTACAATTTCAGTTGGCTGAAAATGCTATTGCAGCCCATCAGTCCATTGCCCAAGAGAGTACAGTGGTTCTAATGGATGGGCAAAAGTCCGGTACTGCTAATGTGGTAGCAGAAGCTTTGGCGGTTTCCGCAGCCATTACCAAGCAGGGTGGGATCTAGCTTGCCATGAACTGGAAGTTTGGTTAAGGGGTGACGATGGATATCATACTTGAATATATGACCAAAAACCCCATGGCAGTTTGGGTGGTTGTTGGTGGTCTGTTTTTGGTTGTTGAAGCGGCGATAATGGGGTTTAGCTCAGGGGCTTTTTTGTTTCTGGGAATCGGAGCCTGGGCTACTGCATTACTGCTGTTTTTTGGTATGGATCTCTCCTTGCAACAGCAATTTTTGGCCTTTGCCTTATCCACAACCATTTCTGTGCTGAGCTTATGGAAGATCTTCAAAAGAATGCATAGTAAAGACAGTTCTCAGAATAACTCCAGCAGTGATATGATCGGTTTGGAGTTAACCATGAAAACTGCTGTGAGCACTTCTACTCCCGGAACAATCTCATGGTCAGGCATAAATTGGCAGGTAAAACTAGACCCATCAGTTGCAAAAGATACTACTGTTGAAGCTGGCAGTAGTGTTGAAGTTACCAAGGTTGCAGTTGGCATGTTAACTGTAAAACCTAAACCTTAATAGCGGCTTTTTTAATTTCTATTCAGCTGGTTATGAATATTGGTTTAAGTTCTTATGGACAATTTATTTAGATGGCGCACTGTGTTTGTGCTGCCATTGATTATTGTAATGAGCGGTCTGTTGTTTATTGCCAAGGATATCCTGATATCTGATCTACATCTTATTGTCGCTGATAGAGATATAAACTCATGGCAAAATAAGGGGGGTGTTAAATTCTCCAAACAGCAGTGGGAAAGCGTGGAAATAAATTTACAAAATGCTTTATCACTTGATCCTAACAACCCCAAAATTTTGTTGAAATTAAGTGCTCATCACGACCGATTGGCCCAAAGTATGCGCAAGTCAGGATGGCGAAAAAGACGCAGCCTTCGTAAGGCTGTTGATTATTTACGTATGGCAATAATCAATCGACCGGTATCTCCCATGGGTTGGGGGGGATTGGTGCTGGCAAAACATCAGCTAAAAGCGGTTGATCAAGAGTTTTGGAATGCTGTAAATCAAGCTGTGTATTTAGGACCATGGGAACAGAGATATAGTGTAGCAATAAGTAAAATAGCCATAAAACTATGTAACTCCATGCCCAGATCTATACATGGTAATGTTGAGCAGTATATCAAAAATGGGGTAATGGAAAATAGTGACGAGCTGGTTGGCTTTTTAAACAATCACAACCAAAAATGTCAGTTTGATATACCTATTGAAAAAGGGTAGTAGATTTAACCTTTGAAAATCGGCTTAGGATACCATCAACTCCCGCAACAATAAAAAGGTCAGAATAAAAGAGATTGCCCCTAAAGTAAGAAGGAATTTCACCTCTGATTTGTTGGGTTGTCTACGGCTGTGACTCTGTTGATAGCTGTTGGGAGTGGACTGATACTGTTGGTGAACTCCTCCACCTCTTTCACTCATTTCAACTGTTCTCTCTGTTACTTTTATTACCCGTTCCATAACGCTATCACAACCTTTTTTACTGGGTGTTTGTTTAGTTTATATAATCGACATGATCAAATACACCTGGATATTGTTATCGCAAGATAGCTGCCAATTTGTTGCTTATCGATTTTTAAAAGGTTGCACTGTTTTGTTAATAGCAGGTTTTTAATGGTGTTGTTAGGAGTCCAGCCATTTCAACATACTAAAATTTAATGTTTATTTTATTGAGAAGAGCTGTTGGGTGGGATTTGATTTTTTAAATTACTTGATGGTATTTTTTGTACTGGTAACTAGTAATATGGAGCCTGTTTATATGCTCATTTATTGACAAGTGATAGTGGTAACGGCAACTTTTGACACAATAGCTATTTTTCTACCACCTGCATCAAAATCTCTCTTACCTTGGCTTCATCCAGATTTTTTGAGGCCAACTCCAGCTCTTTAAATGTACTGTTTATTTCAGCCATTGACAGACTTTCTTCCTGTACCCTGATAATCATGGGATGATCTGTAGGTGTGGTGTTGTCACCAATCAATAGCTCTTCATGGAGTTTTTCCCCAGGTTTTAGCCCGGTTATTTTAATTAAGATATCTCCATCTGGGTTATCATCACTGCGAATGGTAAGACCCGATAGTTGGATCATACGTTTTACCAAGTTGAGAATTTTTATGGGTTGCCCCATATCCAAAACAAAAACATCTCCTCCATGAGCCATGGCACTGGCCTGAATCACCAACTGTGATGCCTCGGGAATGGTCATGAAAAACCTGTTTACCTCAGGGTGGGTAACAGTAACCGGACCACCATTTTTTATCTGTTGGCGAAACAGGGGAATAACCGAACCCGATGACGCAACTACATTGCCAAACCTCACCATTGAAAAGCATATGTTGTTGTTCTCTTCCGCTAGGGCCTGCAGTATTAGTTCTGCATGGCGTTTGGTGGCTCCCATTATGTTGGTGGGGCGAACTGCCTTATCGGTGGATATAAGGACAAAGCGAGTGACGTTTGAGGCAATGGCTGCCTTGGCCATCTGGTATGTACCATAGATATTGTTTTGAAAACCCTCTATGGGGTTTTGTTCTATGATATTGACATGTTTATATGCTGCTGCATGGTATACTGTTTGGATATTGTACTTTTCTAAAACCGAAAACATGCGCTTGTAAGATCTAACACTACCCAATACTGATATAATCTCGGTTTTGTTGTTACCTTGTTTCTGGTTTAGCTCTTCTAGCTCTTTGGCTATGGAGTAGAGGGTAAATTCAGTTCTCTCCACCAGTACTAAATTTTTTGGTGCATGTTGAATTATTTGTCGGCACAACTCCGACCCAATGGAGCCTCCTGCGCCTGTTACCAATACTGCTTTATCGCTTATGCTATCTCGTAATAAAGTTTGATCTGGTGGTACAGGAATACGCCCTAAAAGATCCTCATCGGATATCTCTCTGATATCAACGATGGTTTTAGAACCATCCGCCAGTTCATTTAAGTTGGGAATATCTTGAACATGAATGGACATTGACTCCAAAAAGCGGATGATTTGATGACGACGATACCGTGATGCTGATGGAAAAGAGAGAAGTACCCGTTTGATGTTGAGCTTTTTGATTAAATATATCATCTCCGTTGAGGAGTGGACCTTTAGCTCTCGTATTTTGACACCGTGGAGTTCTGATTTATCATCAAAAATAGCTACTGGTTTTAGATCATCGCTCTGTTCGAGTGCTCTTAGAATTTGGTTGCAAGATGCCCCAGCACCATAAATAGCTACCGGTTCGCGTTCTTTGGCTCCACTGTTGGGAGAGTTTAGAATAAAACGGATGGCAAAGCGTACTCCACCAACCAAAACCCACAATATCCAACCGTGAACCACCCACACCATACCGGGTACATGGACAGGGTTGATAATTTCAACTATTACGGCAAGTATAATAACACTTAAAACGGAGGTGTTTATGAGAGTAATGAAAAACCGATCACTAGCTTGGTGAATAACGGCATGATAAAACCCGGCACGGGCAAACAGCGGTAGTGATAGAGATACTGCAAGTGGCAGGGTCCAGATAGATTCAGTTAAATGAGAAGGTTTACCAACAAACTCAACAACGGCAAAGCCTCCCCAGACACTCAACATTATAAAAAAGGTATCAATAAGTAGCAGAAGAACCTGTTTGGCTTTTCTTGGCATCTTGTTGATAACTGTGTTTGGCAGGTCTCTAACAAGGTGAATTATTTTATTATTATTAGCCATCTAGACTCCTTAATAGAGCGATATCTTCCTCTAACCTCTATCAGTCCCACGCTATGCTAGTCGTCTTATGGTAAACCAAAACTGCCAAAAGTAGGTAGCAAAAACTGCAAGCAAGTAAACCAACACCAAAAATAGCTTCACTGCTATACAGCTCCAACAACACTGCAACAGTACCAAATAGAGCCATTAACAGATATTCATACAACACCGTTTTTTGATGGCTCCAGCCCGACTGCACCAACCGTTGATAACAGTGGGAGTGGTGGGCAACCCAGACTTTTTTACCCAGTATTCCCCTACGCACCAAGGTGATGGTGGCATCAACAATAAATGGCGAAAAGATCAACACAGCACTCCATATAGTGAACAACCCTGCTTTAATCCCCCATAGTGAGAGAGCAGCAACCATAAAACCCATGGGGATGGAACCTACGTCACCCATAAATATTTTAGCGTTTGGAGTGGGGAAGTTGTGTGGTAAAAAACCCAAATTTGCTACAGAAAGAAAGATGGATATCAAGAAAAAAGAGTGGTTATCTCCCAACCAGCCTAAAAGGGCAAAAAAAGCAAAACCAAAAAGCCCCATCCCCCCAGCAAAGCCGTTCATTCCATCCATAAAATTGTATAGATTTATGAGCCACATGGTAAATAGAAATGAAAAGATAGGGCCAAACCAACCAAAGGTTATTACAGCAAATGTTGGTATGTTGATCTCGGTCAGGGCAAAGCCACCAAACAGCAACAAAAATGTAGCTAGCATCTGAATTAAAAAACGTAGCCAAGGTGGCAGAGGTTGTTTATCGTCGATAAATGATATGATCATTACCAGTGCCAAACCTATCCATAGATAGGCTTCACCCGCCATGGTTAAGTCGGTTAACCATCTGATAGTGCCATAGCCAGAAAAAAAAGCGAGCCAAATTGCAATTCCACCATTACGTGGTGTCGATTCTGTGTGGAGTGAGCGATGGTTTGGTTTGTCGGCAACGTAGAGTATAGAGCTTGAGTCGGAGAGA
Organism: Magnetococcales bacterium; assembly: GCA_015232405.1. Classification (GTDB taxonomy): domain Bacteria; phylum Pseudomonadota; class Magnetococcia; order Magnetococcales; family JADFYX01. Next base: position 21,089 of record JADFZS010000067.1, read on the forward strand.
TAGCGACTGAGCATATAGGAAATAAACAGGGTGCAAAGTAGAATTAGTGATATCTCCATGGTCTATTTTATACAAGATTTGACAATTAATGGCAATGCCATTTTAAGGTTCCATTTAGGTTTAAAACCAAGCTCTTTTTTGATTTTTTCAGAGCTGTAAATTGCAGAATCGGTAAGTTTTGCCAAAGCATCTGAGTTAAACATAAAACGTTTTTTTTGCACAAAACCAATGCCATCACCAACAATAGCAAGTAGTTTTAATATCGGAAGAGGAACACTCCAGATTGGGAGCTGTTTTTGCAATGCTGCACACATCCAGATATAGAGCTGACGGGTAGAGTAGCCCTCACCATCACTGACAATATAGATCTGATTATGGGCGCGCTTTTGGTTGGCTGCAAGTATGGCTGCCTGTACAAGATCGTCAACATGAAGCATTGAACGATGGTTGGTTATATTTGGAAAAGGGGGAAAATAACCACCCTTGATTGCCAAGATCATCTTCTCCAGATTACCGGGATTATCAGGTCCATATACCATTGTAGGTCTAAGTATCACACGATGGGGTATCTTTTCAGCTGAAAAAACAAGTTTTTCAGCTGCCAATTTGGAGATACCGTATGGTGTTTGTGGTGGTATCTGGCAACTTTCTGTTAAAACCTCATCGCCACCGTCCCCCATACTTTTTACACTGCTAAAAAAAATAAAAAATCCAACTTTGGCGTTTTGAGCCTCTTTTAAAAGTGCTTTTGTTCCAGCAACATTTACCGTCTCATATTGGGACTCTTCCTTAACAGTTTCAGCAAGAGCATGGGCTTTTCCTGCTAGATGATACAGACCATCAATACCTGTCATCATACCCTGGGGCAGGGATGGTGCAGTGAGATCTCCCAATACCACCTCGTCCCATGGTCCAGAAATTTCACGGCGTAAAAAAGCCCGGACTATGCTGCCCTCTTCTTGTAGTTTTTGGCACAACCTTCTGCCTATAAATCCGTTTGCCCCGGTGACAAGAACTCTCTTTTTATGGTTCATGAATTTTTGCTTGCTTTGATGTAGATATCTATAGTTTGTTTCACTATTATCTCCTCGGAAAACATGCTCTCTACCCGTTTGCGACCTGCTGTTGCCATGTTATCTCTCTGGTTGGGATCTTCGAGAAGTTTTTTTATTGTTTGGGCTAAAATGGCAGGGTTTTTTACCGGCACCAAAAGACCGTTTTTGCCCTGTTGTACCACATCACGACAGCCCGGCATATCGGTTGTAATTATCGGTCGGCCACAGGCTGCAGCTTCTAGTAGAGCCTTGGGAACACCTTCACGATAATAAGATGGCAGAACAGCAATGGAGGCTTTGGCCCAAATTTTTCGCACATCTTTTGCTATTCCCACCCACTCGATATATTCACTTTTGCTCCATTCATATAGTTGCTCTTCCGGTATAGATGTGGCACTGTCTTTGTCTGTTCTTCCTGCTAATATCAGGCTTACATCCAACCCTTCTGCCCTAAGTATATTTGTAGCTTCAATTAGATCTTCCACCCCTTTTTCTTGCAGCATTCTTGAGACCAACGCTACTACATTGCCATTTTTCGGGGGAGGTAAAACTGTGAAATGGGCAATGTCAACACCAGAGCCAGCAATAAGTGAAATCTGCTTGTCAGCAAGGGCAGCTATATTTGCCAGACTTTTATAATCATCAGGATTTTGCACAATCAAATGGCTGTTGGATCGGTTGAATAAAAACCGTAACAAATTTTTTATTATAAAGCGTAAAACAGCGGTCTTTTTATCTGTTGATGAAAACAGGGTTCCCAAGCCGTTGACGGCATTTACCACAAGGGTAGCCGTGCTAAATAGAGCAGCAATAGAGCCAAATACAGCAGGTTTCATGGCTACATGATGGATTATGTCGGGTTTTTCTCTACGATATAGGCGGATCAACTCAATAAGTGAGGTTAGCTCACCAAACAGGGTAACACCGCTACGGCGCATGGAAATGGGTATCAACCTAAACCCCTCTGCATTGATCTGTTCGCCATGTTTTTGTACATGGGTGGCAACCACAACCTCAAAACCGCACTTTAGAGCATGTCTGGCAATTGGTAATCTATGGGAGCAAAAATACCAATCTTCGGTTACCAAAAACAGCAGTTTTTTAGGCCCTGTTGTTCCAGCATTGCTCATAGTGAATCCTGCCATGCTTGAAACATTAAAACATCCCATAAATAGTAGTGCCAACGTCGTGTACCTTTTTGGTGTTCAAGCCACTTTTCTCTTATGGGTTTGGGATCAAAATATCCATCTTCTTCAAGGCGTTTTTCATCTAACAAATTTTCCCCCCAATCTCGTAACGGCCCTTTAAGCCAGTGGTCAATGGGTACGCCAAACCCCATTTTAGGACGCTCCATGATTTTTTGTGGTACATGTTTATATAGCAGTTGCCGTAAAATCCATTTGCTCTGTCCATCTCGACATTTCATATGCTGGGGAAGACTCCAGGCAAACTCCACAACCCGGTGGTCTAAAATTGGTACACGTGCCTCCAAACCTACACCCATACTGGCACGGTCAACTTTGGTGAGAATATCATCAGGTAGATAACTGATAAGGTCGGTATACATCATATATTGGGTAAAATCATCAAGATCTGCCTGTCGTGTGGGATCACTAAAAGCGGAAAGAGGTTCATGGGAATCCTTAACTATTTTTAGCGGATCTTTCCAGTGAGATACCAGACGACGATAGAAATCCTGCCGGGTTTTTATCTGTAAGATCTCTCCTAGTTTGTGAACCCGATCCCCGGTGATTTTTTGTGCTATTTGTTGGGGCAGAAGGGGATTTAACAGGCCAAATATTTTATCATATGTTTGGGTGGATGGATAACCCATCATAGCAGCTAGAGATGATCTTATACTTGGGTGCAGCCAACCAAATTTATTCCATATTCTCTCCCCTGTATCATAACGGTGATATCCGGCAAAAAGCTCATCCCCCCCATCCCCAGAGAGGCTGACGGTTACATGTTTTCGTGCCAGCTGTGATACCAGAAAAGTGGGGATTTGGGAGGAGTCGGAAAAAGGTTCGTCGTAGAGTGTGGGCAGTTGTGGAATAACCCCCATTGCCTCTTGTGGGGTTATGTATAGCTCCGTATGCTGGGTTCCCAAATGTCTGGCAACCTCTTTAGCAAAGTGGGCTTCGTTATAGGCATCCTCATTAAAGCCGATTGAAAATGTTTTTACCTTGCGTTCGCTCCTGGCCTGCATGAGAGCTACAACCAAGGAGGAGTCATAACCACCTGAAAGAAACGCCCCCAAATCAACATCGGCAACCATACGTATGGCAACGGCATCCCCCAATATCTTTTCAAGGGATTTTATAGCCTCATTATCAGAACCGCTAAACTGGTTATCCAGACCACCATAAACAATATCTTTAGCTGACCAGTAGTTGGTGATCTTGGGTTCAATATCTGACTGTTTGGAGTCGATTGTCAGAATATTTCCAGGCAGAAGTTTATAGATATTTTTAAAAATAGAGTGGGGGGCTGGTACATAGTTGTGACGCATATAGAGGGCTAAGGCATCACGATTTATCGGTAGTTTTTTATCGCTAAAACCTTTAAGGCTTTTAAGCTCAGAAGCAAAAACAAAACAGCCATCTACCCAACCATAATAGAGAGGTTTTATGCCAAGGCGATCCCTAACAAGATGTAAAATAGCTCTGTCTTGATCCCACAAAGCAAAAGCAAACATACCGATAAATTTATTGATAGATACTGTAAGCCCCCAGGTTTCAATCGCAGCCAACATTATCTCCGTGTCAGAGTGGCCACGAAAAATACAACCTAGCTCTGATAGCTCTTTGCGGAGTTCTGGGAAGTTATATATCTCGCCGTTATAGACCACAATATAACGACCGCTTTGTGATACCATGGGCTGATGTCCCAATGGCGAGAGATCGATGATAGAGAGCCTTCTATGGGCCAGGGCTACACCAAATGTTTCGTCAACCCACTCACCACTATCATCGGGACCACGATTGGCAATACAATTTGCCATGGCCTTGGCTGTTGCTTGCAGATGGTAATTGTTACGGCTGCAAGATGGGTCTAGAAAACCGGTTATTCCACACATTTATTGGCTATACTCTGGTATAATGTTTCGTACTGTTTGGCTACAGTTTTGATATCAAATTCTGACATAATTCTTCTGCGAGCGTGCTTGCCAAACTCCTCTCTTTTTGCTTGACCAGCTGTGATTAACTTTTCCCATGCCTGTGCCAATGATTGGCAGTTTTTAGCGGGGACGATTTCTCCACCATCACCAACAATATATGCCGAGTCTCCAACATCAGTTGCCACAACAGGAACAGAGCAGGCCATAGCTTCACCAATGGTATTGGAAAAACCTTCACCAATTGAGGCAGAGGTGGCAATGTCCAGGCTTGCTGTAATTTTTGCTATATCATCACGACGACCCAAAAGATGGCAGTTACCATCCAGCTTTGCCTGGGCTATCCACTGTGTTAGTTGGCTGTTGTTATCTGTAATACCATCACCACAAAGAATAAAATGGGCATTGGCTATGGTGGTTTTTAAAATTGCTGCGGCATCGATAAAATTTTTATGATCTTTAAGGGGATCAAAACGTGCCACCATACCAATTAATATGGCATCATCCGCTATATTCAACTCATTGATAACAGCCTTTCTTGCGCTCTTATCTGGTTTAAAGTTGGCAACATCAAAACCGTTGGGAATCACCACCATTTTTTCAAGATTATAGCCAAATTCAGCATGAACCTTAACTGCTGCCTTGGAGTTGCAGATTATGTTGGTTGGTAATTTGCTTGAGAGAACCGAACAGAGTTTTGCGGTCCATATGGTGGTGGTTTTGTTGGCCTCTTTTGAAAGGTCGCTATGGCGAATACCCCAAACCACAGGTATATCACCAGCCATCTTGGCAGCTACACCACCTAATAGATCAGAGTGATACATCCAGGTTTGTACCACTGTTGGGGGAAGAAGTTGCAACATGCGCACAAGACAGAAAAGTGCTCTTAAGCTGGGTCTGCCACGGTGCATTTTTAAAGGGCGTACCGGAATGCCAATTTTCTGCATCTTAACCCCAATAGGGCCGATGTCAGTTAGGGATATTACCTCACAATCGATGGTGTCCCGATTTAAATTTGCAAGGAGCTTGTAGAGCATCATCTCTGCTCCACCAGTTGATAATCCCGTTATGATATGGGTGACTTTCAATATTCAAAAACCTCTCTATAGGTTCAACCTAAGAATATACAGCTCTCCTTAGCCACCCGGCCCATGCCTTGACCAACATAGATACAGCATAAATTAGTCTCTTACGCATCATGGCAAACAGCAACTGTATAATTTAGATATAAATATCAACCCTAATCTGAGGTGAGACTATACAGTAAACTTTCAGTATCTGAAACAAGTTTATCAATTGAGTATAGCTTCTTTATTCTTGACCTTACTGCTTTTTTAAGAGCAACCTTCTTGTTGCTCTCTTTTGATAATAGAGATTTTAAACCATTTGCAAGAGCCATATAATCTCCTGCTGCAACCACCACTCCGCAATCTCCCACAATTTTGGCAGAATCACCCACATCGGTTACTACACAAGGAACACCACAGGCCATGGCCTCTCCAATTGTATTGGAAAAACCCTCACTGGATGAGGCGGAGACAGCTATATCCAAGCCGTTTTGGGCCATAGCCATATCTTGGAATTCTCCTGTCCATATCAAAGTACCATCCAGACCCAGATCAGTTGCCATTTTTTTTAGTTGATCTGTATAGACAGCAGAGCCAGAGCCGATACAGATAAACCGCAGGTTGCTGTATTCTTCTTTTAAATGAGCCGCTGCTTTTAGAAAAGTTGGGTGCTCTTTTACACTGTTTAAACGTCCTACCAGACCTATTAAAGTCTCGTCATCTCCAACCCCCCATTGTAAACGCACCTTGGCTCTTAGACTTTCATCAGGTTTAAAGCGATTGGTGTCTATACCGTTGACTATTACCACATGTTTTTTTCCCCGATAGCCACAATTTTCGTGGTGTTGCAAACCGGAGTGGGAGTTGAAAATTATCGCTGCAACATTTTTGGAGAGCCAGCTACACCCTTTAAATGGTAGATACTCTTTCCAGACCAGCTCCATTTTGGAGGCCCGTATACCCCACACCATGGTGGTTGGTTTGAAACCCCAAGTGGCAAACCAAGCAAAAAAATTTGTGATATTCAACAAGCTATAGAGAATGTCGGGGCGAGACTGTTTTAAAATTTTACGTAAAGCCAAAGGGGCAGATAAAAGTTGTAGACCCGTTAGAACAGTTGAATTGTTTTTTTTTGGATAGAGTGATTGAACTTTAACGTTGGAGTTTTGTTTAAGCCAGTGCCAGTTTACCCCGCCAGGGTAGAGGGTTGAAACGGTTACAATATGGTGTCGTTTGTCAAGATCTCTGGCAAGTTGGCTGATCTGTCTTTCCGCACCTCCGGCAGCCAAGGAGCCGATAAATAATATTATCTTTAAAGGTTCTGCATTTTTTATATTGTTATCCATATTATCCGGGCTGTGACCTGCTTTGTTTACTAGCAAGTGTAAAGTTATATTCTATCCCGGCTAAACCACTTATCAGGGCGAGCATTATAATAAGAGCGTGGGAGTCAAACATGTTATGGGAGAAAAAACCGGACATAATAAATATGAGGACAAAAGCCCTGCCACGTAGGTCACGTTTCTGTTTAAAATAGAGATATGTAACCCAAAGAAAAGCCAGAACCGATATTAAACCGAGGATACCATATTCCAACCATTGGGATAGAAAAATATTGTGGGAACCAGTATGTGTATTGAGATAATATTTCATGCCATAACCCACAACTGGACGGTCGGCAATTAACCCTAAATGATAATAAAAAAGTTCAACGCGAATGTTATCTGTTGCTTCTGATGAGTCAGGATTAAAAATGTTCATAATAGCGCCAATTGCTCGATAAGCGGTATCATCTTGCAACAGAGCACCTTCACCCAAAGTAAACATATTTGTGGTATCGCTAGCGGCAAAAAAAATCAATATAGCCCCTAGCATAATCATGGGGTTTTTTTTCCTGATAAATATTTTCCAGTTGGAGTTGGCCTTTGTGTAATAGAGAATTGTAAACAGATAAATTGCCAGACCAGAACGGGATAGTGTAGCAAAAACTGCGATCCCTGAGAGGGCAAAAATAAGAATATTAAAAAGAGATTTATTATTCCAGTCCACAGCACAAATAGTTAAAAGAGTAACTATGAGACATGCCTCATTTGGGTTTTCTATAAACCCTGAAGCTCTATAAATTGCTTTTACCCCATAAAA
>JADFZS010000068.1 GCA_015232405.1 Magnetococcales bacterium
TAATCCCAAAAAGAATTTGCCATTTTTGCTACACTGTTTAAAAACCCCCAACGTCCATTACAAAAAAATAAACTAGCACATTTGTGACACATATAGATATTCTAAATTATTTTTTTTATCGACAAACAAAGGATGATTGTAGCCTTTCTGGTATCTTGTCGCTAGCGATTAATGCATTATTTGCGCTATTTTTTTATCTATATTTTGAAAAAGTCTTTAAAACGGCAGTTAGACAACTAGCTATTTGGAATAAATTTTATGACCATTGCCCAAAAACGTACAGAGCAATTTCTTGACCTTCTAAGCAGACAAATTTTAGTCATGGATGGTGCCATGGGCACCATGATTCAAAAACAGAATCTAGACGAAAATGATTTTCGCGGACAACGTTTTGCCGACCATCCAGAAGATCTGGCAGGAAATAACGATCTGTTATGTCTCACCAAGCCGGATGTTATATCAGCTATACATACCCAATATCTAGATGCTGGTGCTGATCTTTTAGAGACCAACACCTTTAATGCAAACAGTGTTGCCTTAGCCGATTATGGTATGAGCGATCTTGCCTATGAGATCAACCGGGCTGCTGCCAGTTTAGCCAGAAAAGCCGCCGATGCTGCACAAAAATCAAACCCCGGCAAACCCCGTTTTGTCGCTGGTGTTCTGGGACCCACCAACCGCACGGCATCCATATCTCCCGATGTCAACAATCCGGGGTTTCGCAATGTTACATTTGATGAGTTGGTTGACTCCTATAAAACTGCCCTGCAAGGATTGTTGGATGGGGGAGCAGATCTTATATTGGTAGAGACAATTTTTGATACCCTAAATGCCAAAGCTGCCCTATTTGCCATAACAGACTACAACCAGACCCACAACACCACCCTACCCTTGATGATTTCAGGAACCATAACCGATGGTAGTGGCAGGACCCTTTCCGGACAGACAGTAGGAGCATTTTGGAACTCCCTCTCCCATGCCCAACCCATTACCATGGGCTTTAACTGTGCGTTAGGGGCGGATCAACTGCGCCCCCATTTGGCTGAGTTGAGCCAAATAGCTGAGACCTTTATCTCAACCCACCCCAATGCCGGGCTGCCAAACGAACTAGGAGAGTATGACGAATCCCCAGAGATCATGGCGACAAAAATCCGCGAATTTGCCACATCAGGGTTGGTAAATATTGTCGGAGGTTGCTGTGGAACACAACCGGAGCATATTCGCGCCATTAGCAGTGCTGTTTTGGGCCTCTCTCCCAGAAACCCTCCTACCATCCCCCACTCCTGCCGTTTAAGCGGCTTGGAGCCATACAACATTACCCAGGGTGATCTATTTGTTAATATTGGTGAGAGAACCAATGTTGCCGGCTCCCGACGTTTTGCCAGATTAATTAGAGAAGAAAACCACGATGCAGCTCTGGATGTGGCTTTAAAGCAGATTGAAGATGGAGCCACCATTATAGATATCAACATGGACGATGCCATGTTGGACGCCAAAGCCGATATGGTCCGTTTTTTAAATCTCGTAGCTGCCGAGCCGGAGATATCTAGAGTACCCATTATGATAGATTCATCAAAATGGGAGGTGTTGGAGGCCGGGCTAAAGACACTACAAGGCAAAGGTATTGTTAACTCCATCAGCTTGAAAGAGGGAGAGGAGACTTTTTTAAAGCATGCCCGTCTAGCCCGTCGCTATGGGGCGGCGGTATTGGTAATGGCATTTGATGAAGAGGGGCAAGCCGACACTCTTGAGAGAAGAGAGCAGATATGTAGCAGAGCCTATAAATTGTTGACTGAAAAAGTGCAGTTTCCACCTGGTGAGATTATTTTTGACCCCAATATATTCGCCGTTGCAACTGGCATTGAGGGCCACAACCGCTATGCCTTAGATTTTTTTGCAACCTGTCGCTATATCAAAGCCAACCTTCCTGGTGCATTGATAAGTGGTGGCGTTAGCAACGTGTCTTTCTCTTTCAGGGGTAATAATCCGGTACGAGAGGCGATGCACGCTATTTTTCTCTACCACGCTATCAAAGCTGGTATGGATATGGGCATCGTCAACGCCGGACAGCTGGCAGTGTTTGAAGAGATACCCCAAGAGCTGCGAGAGAGGGTAGAGGATGTTCTGTTGGACCGCAGGGAAGATGCCACAGATAGACTTTTGGAGCTAGCCGATAAAATTCGCGATCAGGAGACAAAAAGTGGTCCCCAAGAGGAGAAAGCTGCCCAGTGGCGACTAGAAAGCGTAGATGAAAGACTGACCCACGCCATGGTAAAGGGGATTACAGAGTTTATTGAAGATGATGTTGAAGAGGCCCGACAACAGGCAGAGCACCCGCTGCATGTTGTGGAAGGACCGTTGATGGCGGGCATGAACCGGGTTGGTGATCTTTTTGGCAACGGTAAGATGTTTCTACCCCAGGTGGTTAAAAGTGCCAGGGTTATGAAAAAAGCGGTAAGTGTGTTGATACCATATATTGAGGCGGCTCAAACCACAGGAGCCAGCACCAGTAAGGGCAAAATTCTGCTGGCAACCGTCAAGGGTGATGTCCACGACATAGGAAAAAACATAGTAAAGGTGGTTTTGCAGTGTAACAACTTTGAAGTAATAGACTTAGGGGTGATGATTGCAGGTGAGGCCATTATAGAAGAGGCTGTGGCAAACAGTGTTGATATTATCGGCCTGTCCGGTTTGATAACACCATCGTTAGAGCAGATGACCAACATTGCCAAAGAGCTGGAGAGACGCAAACTAACAATACCTGTGATGGTTGGTGGCGCCACCACCTCCCCACTCCACACCGCAGTAAAAATTGCCAACCACTATTCAGGAGCTGTGGTACAGGTAAAAGATGCTTCACGGGCTGTGGGAGTTGCCACCTCGATTATTGACAAAAAACTATCCTCTGATTATATCGCCAATATCAAGGAGGATCAGGAGAAGCTACGCAACCGTTATGCAAAAAAACGTACCCCCAGTGTGGAGCTTGCTACAGCGAGAAACAACAGCTTTAAAACCGACTGGCAAAGCTACAAGCCCGTAACACCAAACAGACTGGGTTTGCAGTTGATTGAATCAAAACCCCTGGCTGATTTGGTTCAATATATCGACTGGACCCCATTTTTCCATACCTGGCAGATGAATGGTCGCTATCCTGAGATACTAAACGATGAAAACAGAGGCCAAGAGGCAAACAAACTGTTTAACGATGCTCAGTTATGGCTGAAAAAAATCGTCGATGAAAACCTCATACAGGCCAAGGGTGTCTTTGCCATATTGCCAGCCAACAGCTTGGGTGATGATATAGAGATATATGAAAACAGCTCTGAGAAAAAAACCATAACCACCGTTCATACCCTACGGCAACAAGGGGTAAAGCCGGAGGGCAAAGCCAACTATGCCCTTGCCGATTTTATCGCCCCTAAAGCCAGTGGTGTTCAAGACTATTTGGGATTTTTTGCCGTAACAGCCGGGCTGGGCGTTGAGGAGCTGGCTGAAAAGCTTGAGAAGGAAGGTGATGATTATGGCGCAATAATGGTTAAAGCTCTGGCTGATAGATTGGTGGAGGCATTTGCCGAGGAGCTACACCAGCAAGTACGTACCGATCACTGGGGTTATGATGCAGATGAGAAGTTGGACAACAACCAACTTATCGATGGAAAATATTTCGGTATCCGCCCGGCATGTGGTTATCCGTCATGTCCTGACCATAGCGAAACCCAGAATCTATTCAACCTTTTACAGGTGACAAAAAACACATCCATTACACTTACGGAATCAGGGGCAATGTTACCCCAGGCAGCAGTATGTGGTTACTATTTTGCCCACCCCAAAGCCCGTTATTTCAGGGTTGACGCCATAACCAGAGAGCAGGTTGACTCCTATGCAGAAAGAAAAAACATGGCAGTTGCCACCGTAGAAAAACTATTGACGGCATATCTGGCTTATGCAGAGGGTGAAGAGAGTTAAAAGAGAGGTTTTAAAACAATAGCAGATTAACGTTTTATTTCATGCTGTTACATGTAGGAGCGAGCTTGCTTGCGAAGATTGTTTGCACCATTCGCGAGTAAGCTCGCCCCTACAATCATGGCATATAAACATACCAAATTTACATGCAAATACAATTATTTGTAGCTGTGCGGAATAAAAAAATTTTATTAAATAGATACAATCAACCCCACCAGGTTATATTGGGGTCGGGACGGGCTTGAAACTGCATCCCTTTTTGTCCGGCTTTTAGTTTTGTTTTGTTGTTTTTTTCTTGAATCTCCAACAGAGCTTGTCTTGCTAGATAAGAGGCAATTTGTAGACACCACTCCTGTTTTTTGGCTTTAAGTTCTGCCCCCTTGGCAACCTCCACCCGTTGTTGCAGCAGATCCACATACACCTCTACATTACCACGCAAGATAAGCTCCACCCCAAGGGGGATTTCATCTTGCCATCGTATTGTATGGGACAAAACACCACCTGATGAACTCATGATTTCTCCGGGACTTTGATAGTACGTTTTTCAACTTGGGGATGGGGACGGTAAAAAATTGCTATATGACCGATCATACCAACAAGATCACCATTACTCTGACTAGCGATTTCGGCACAGAGGGCTTTTTTTTCAGTTTTAAAATCGTTAAAACGGACTTTTATCAACTCATGATCCAGCAACGCTTGATCTACTACTTGTAAAACTGCAGGGGTAACACCCTCCCGTCCCACTAGCACCAACGGTTTGAGATTGTGGGCTAAACCACGCAGATATTTTCTCTGAAAACCTTGCAACTCCAACATCATCTATCCTTAAATTTTAGTTTCCCCAGTGATGAGCAGACTATACCCGACAAATCAATAAAAGCTAGAGTTTCTCAATCAAACAGTTACAAAATAATATGGTGGTAAAAATAAAGAATATGAATTCTTGTAAAAAATTGTTAGCTTAAGATGGTTAGTTAACATAAATAACCAAGCAATAATTTTTTGATATGATTGAAAAATGCCGTTTAGATAAATGGCTTTGGGCTGCCAGGTTTTTCAAGACCAGAACTTTAGCTACCCAAGCTGTAAATGGTGGCAAAGTCCACCTGAATGGGGACCGTTGCAAACCGGGTCGAGCAATGTCGGTTGGCGATAGCCTGGATATCCGTAAAGGTACATATATCTTTTCTGTTAAAATTCTTGCTCTGTCCAACCGTCGAGGTCCAGCCAAAGAGGCGGTTCTACTCTATGAAGAGAGTGTTGAGAGCATTGAAAAACGGCAACGGGTACAGATAGGTATGCGTGCCCATATTAAACCAACACCCGGTGGTAGACCTACCAAAAAAGATCGCCGTAAATTTGCCAAGGCTTGGGAATGATGGTTGAAAAACGTTCCTGGTTGGATCATCTAGCCCATATATTTTTGCTGTTTGGCATCGGACTTATGCTTTTTCCGGTCTATGTGGCGTTTGTCGCCTCTACCCACACCATGCCAGAGCTGATGTCTGCCCCCATGCCTCTTTTGCCAGGGGGGGAGTTTGCCGCCAATTATTGGCGGGTTTTAACGGGAGATGATCTGGCAATTGGTGCTCCTGTCTGGCAGATGATGGCAAACAGTCTTGTAATGGCGTTGGGCATTACATTTGGTAAAATCACCATATCTTTGTTGGCAGCGTTTGCCATTGTCTATTTTCGTTTTGCCTTTCGTATGCTCTTTTTTTGGCTGATTTTTATAACCCTGATGCTTCCGGTGGAGGTGCGTATTCTACCCACCTATCAGGTGGTAGCAAGCATGGGAATGCTGGATAGCCATGCTGGGCTTATTTTACCCCTCATCGCCTCTGCCACTGCCACATTTTTATTTCGCCAGTTTTTCATGACTGTTCCCAACGAGATATGTGAAGCTGCCAGAATGGATGGAGCAGGACCCATGAGATTTTTTTTCGATATACTTCTTCCCATGTCCCGAACATCCATAGCTGCCCTGTTTGTCATACTGTTTATCTATGGCTGGAACCAATATCTATGGCCTCTATTGGTAACTACCCAAGAGGATTATTATACCATTTTAATAGGCATAAACCGCATGTTGGCAGTTAGTGATGAAGTACCCCAGTGGCCTTTGGTCATGACTACCACCTTGCTCGCCATGATTCCCCCAATTATCGTCGTGGTGATGATGCAGCGGCAGTTTGTGCGTGGGCTGATAGATGCGGAAAAATAGATATGGCTAATATTACACTGCGTGGGGTTGGCAAAACATACCAAAACAAGATTGCAGCGGTACACAAGATAGATACCGAGATAAATGATGGCGAGTTTGTGGTCATTGTTGGACCGTCGGGTTGTGGAAAATCCACCCTTTTAAGAATGATTGCTGGCCTTGAGACAGTGACAGACGGTGAGATATTTATCGGTGATACCATGGTAAACAACCTAGAGCCAGCCAAGCGTGATGTTGCCATGGTGTTTCAAAACTACGCCCTGTATCCCCACATGACAGTGTTTGAAAATATGGCCTACGCTTTAAAAATACGTGGATTGGAAAAAACAGCTATAAAGAAGAGAGTAGCGGAGGCAGCAGATATACTTGAGATAGGGCCTCTACTTACCCGTAAACCCCAAGCTTTATCAGGAGGACAGAGACAACGGGTAGCTATGGGACGTTGTATCGTTCGCAATCCCGAGCTTTTTTTATTTGATGAACCATTAAGTAATCTAGATGCAAAGCTGCGACATCAAATGCGCCTGGAGCTAAAAAAACTCCACCATCAATTAAAAACCACCAGCCTCTATGTTACCCACGATCAGGTGGAAGCCATGACTTTAGGGGACCGTCTGATTGTCATGAACCAAGGCAAAGTAGAGCAGATTGGTACCCCAATAGATATCTACCAGCACCCTGCCACCATATTTGTAGCCAGCTTCATCGGCTCTCCAGCCATGAATTTTATTAGTGGAACACTCCTGCCAGATGGAAAACATGTTGAGTGTGAAACTCTGGGCAGGCTAGCCATAGCCGATATCGATCAGCAACAGTTTACAGGACAAGAGGTAATCGTGGGGGTTCGCCCCGAACATATAACCGTGAATGGCAAAGATTCCCCCAACAGCTTTACCCTACCAGTTACACTGGTGGAGACATTGGGGGCCGATAGTCTTATCCACTGTGGTGGCGACAAACCAGCAGAACAGGGTATAACCATACGTCTGCCTGGGGTACAACCATTCAGCCGGGGAACCCCCATTACTTTCTCTCTACCCAAAGATAAAATCCACCTTTTTGCCAGCAAAACCGGGGTCTGCATACCCTATAAATGTTAACTTTTTGTAACATAACAGCGCCATTTTTCCCCCAATTAGCCAAATAACGGTGTTCATATTTTTGACATCGTCAATTTTCCGCCACTCTTGGTTTATCAAAAGCCAGCAATAATCGCTTAACGAAAGCCAGAGCATTAAACATTGATTTTACACTGTTTTTTCTGTTCGCAACTCTCTCTAACATACGATAATTACATAAATGGCACACTCCTTGTAGTATAAGTGTCACATAAGGTGATCGACTATAGTGATGTTAACGGTAGGTAAACAGGTAGTTTGGGTCGATCAATTATTACACTTACTTGATATTTTTAGGAGAACCAAATGCATATTCACAATCAACAAAACAGATTTGAATTGAATGGTCTAATGCAGAGCCACGATGCCATCGGTTTCCAAAAAACAGCAACAATTTTAGGTTATCGCAATGGACTGTCAGTTGCTTTGAAAAAGATGAAAAGCCAAGCAAAAAAGACCTTGGGATTTGAACAAGCTCGCTGCCCAGACGGTGAGATCCACCACCCTTCAGTATGTCTACGTGGTTGGCGTGGTGATGTCTGTACAAATTGTCAATTCATGGGGAATTGATAATCAAAAAAACTATTAGGGGTCAAGGGGGATTATCTCCCTTGTGGGTTTGGGCAAAGCCCAAGGTTTTGCCTTTGTTTTTAAGCCTTTACTTTTAAAAGCATGGGGGTTTGGGGGCCTGCAAGGCCCACCAAGGTTTTGTCTTTGCATTTGTAAATTAAAATCAAATTTACTCTACATAAACAATAAACAGTTTTTAGCTGTTGTACCCCTCACGCCAAGAGTATGAAAAGATCTCTTGCACTGTCTCAATTGCCTTTAACTCTTGCAAAATTGTACCTAAAAGCTCTGGCTCTTTTCCCGTCATCTCCAGGCTAATGGAGTAAAGTCCGGCTGAACGGCCCTGACCTTGGATGGAGTGTCCGTTTATCTCTCTGCTTGCCAACAGCTCAAGTACAGGTAGTAGTGAACCATAGGCGTGGTTCAAGGTAAAACTGGCTCGCAGGATTAACTGTTTGGCATCCATATCAGCCCAACTTCCTGCATCCCACTCCCCACCTTTAATTTTTTCACAATCACTGCGGTGGACTATCCAACGCCCCTCTTCAGATAGCCGCCCGACAATAGGATCAGGTGGAATTGCCAAACAGCAGCAAGACCAGAGAATATCGGTACTGGTTAGAGATGTTATCTTGAATTGGCCGGACTCCTCCCTATGCAATCCTTTTAATTGTAGTGATTGCTCCTTTAGAGCCTGTTTTATCATGGTTCTGGCCCGTGCAGTTTTGACAACATTCAGCCATATTCTTTGGGGTGTGGCATTTTTAGCAGTTTTTACGTCAACAACATCACCATCGGAAAGGGGATGTTCTGGTGGTCGGTTGATACCGTTTATCTGCGCTCCGATACAGCGTTCCCCAATCTCAGTGTGTACCAAATAGGCAAAATCCACCACAACCGAACCAACAGGAAAAGTCAGCCTATCACCTTGGGGAGTATAAATATCCAACAGATCAGGCAGAACATGGGAGTGAACCTCGGACATCCTCAAGTCACTATCGCCCAAAGTAGCGAGAAGTCGCATATAGCGTGATGTATCGGGGCCACTCACCCCCCACTCCGCCAAAATACCCATGCGGTTGGCCTCATCATCCTTAATGCGCACCACCTGCACATTTACCGGATGACCATCCCATAATATCCGGGTGGTCAAGGCTCGAAAGCCATTAATCCGTGGAGCGTTGAGATAGTCACGAACATGACGGGGCATGGGTCCAAATTTGCTGTGCATCTTACCTAAAATACGCCATGCAATATCATCGTTGCGAACTAAAATTCTAATTCTATAGATGGGCCAGCCAACCCGCATCAAATGACCAGTACCCGGTTTTTCAGTGAGGTAGAAATAGTCGGCCAGGGTTCTTTTTTCAATTATCACCTCTTTGGCCTGTTTATGACCAACAAAGGTGTTCAACTGTTTGGAGAGCTGGTTGATACTGGGTTTACACTGTTCGGCCAACTTATCCAAAGTTTTTTGCGCACGATTACTCTGAACCGGCATGAGAAACGGCAGAATGCGGTCGATAATTGCATCTGCCAGAGCCATCATACCAAGACGACGGGCTGCCCCCACATAGATAAGAGCAATGCTAGCTTTGTTTTTGGCTTTTATGCGATCATGGACCTGTAAGGAGTCGGAATTGTGATAGATATCAAAGGATTTAATAATCAAAACCCTGATATCTTTACCAGCAGCACCAAGAATTCTGCGGTAGGTAGCTGGCAGGTCTCCCCCACCAGTACGTAAATTTCTGATCTTTGATAGAGCCTCAACTATATCATAGACAACGGCATCAAACTGTTTAATCCGTCGTACAGGTTCAAGTTCTGGTGGAGAATCTTCAACAGCGTCATGGAGAAGGGCGGCACATATTGCAGCAGTATCTGTAAGACCCCAGAAAAGACAATCGTGAGCAACACTTATACAGTGGGTAACATAGGGCGAACCGTCAAACTTGCGAAACTGCCCCTCATGGAACTCTATGGCCATACTCAAAGCTCTGCCAATCCTGCCAACAGATTTTTCACCCAACCGCCCTCGAGCCAACTCCAAAAGGCGAGAGGTTTGTCTATCCAGGTCATTCATTTGAGACCATCTCTCCCATCAGTTTCAATCCCAAAACATATTCCTTTTCTAGCCACAAGATGGACCTTTTCACACTCTTGTGCTGCATTCACAATTGCCAGTATAGTATAAACAATATCGAATGACAGCTTGTAACGCTAGTTATTAGGAGCAAACAAATAAATCATTTCAGATATGTTGAATTGGGTTTCCCTTTACATATAAAATAGTGGTATATTTCCGTAGCTGTCTATCAGGGAATTTTTGATTAAGGGGACCATATATGTTTTTCCGGCTTTTTGGTTGGTTTTTCAAGACTTTCACACCATACATTTTAGGGGTCTGCATCGGTGTAGGCTTCTTTTTTCTGCTGGTACGATTTACCGCTGGTCCAGTAGGAATGAGCTGGAATGGTGATAATAAAGCCGATAACAAACCGGTAGAGACGGTAAAACAAGAACCAATAATTGATGCAGATATTATTCTGCCCGACTCTGCCACAGTTGAAGATGGTACTGTGGTGGCAAACATCAATGCTGTTGCTGAATCCCAAGCAAAATATCGTGCGGCATATTTTGCCAAAAAATCGGTTGAAAAAACAGAAAGACAAAAACCTGATAAAACTCCCAGCAAAGTAGAAGCTACTGTTGGTAAACCAGACCCAATAGAAACAGATACCAATGCTAAAACAGTCACCAAAGTTGCAAGCAAGATCCAAAACAGACAAGATGACATAACACCGCAAAATTGTGGTGCTCCACCCAGTTATCCAGGGGTAGAGAGAAACCGTTTCATTGCCTGTCAGTGGCGGAACAACTGTTTGGCTTCCCGGTTGCGGGCCAAATCCATGTTTGCCAGGGGTCGTAGTGATTGCGTTATGTCAGGACGAAACCCTGTTGCCTGTCGGGACTATTTTGATTCTATGGAAAAACGTAACGATCCCCGAGCCTGCAACAGACTACAAAGTAAGCAGAATGCCACAAGATGGTAGAAGAATATCTTATTTATTAAATCAACCACCACACAACAATTGAATTGTTGGGTGGTGGCGGTTAAAAAGATATCTGGGTATGATCCATCCCTTTTTCCGCAGCTACCCCACTCCATACAGATATAGTCCACTCATCATTGACTATTGCTGGGTTGCCATGCAGAGCAATCAACCTGTCTAAAGCCAACATGCGCTTTCTACTTTTCAGGTTTTCCATACTACCTTTTCTTTTTTTCTGGGTTTTTGTCAGCTCTTGGCAGAGTACGAATAGTTTGGGAAAATTCTTCATATGACCTTTTAAAACTATCACTTTAATGGGTTTTGGCAGTCGCAATAAATATCGGTTATGGAGTTTGGTGAATTGCATTCGTCGTGCCAATAACCAGTATGCAACATAGAGCTGCTAACTTGACAGAAGTTAACGAAAATATTGCTGATTATCGCACTGCAACCTCTTTAACGACTTGATTCACAAAGAAACTTATGAATTGAGGCTGGATAGTAGCCCATTAAAGAAATTAAAAAATTCTCTTTGTCGATCAAAGAGTAAGGTAAAATAGTAATAATCCAAAAAAAATTCTATTTAATTTTATGAAAAGAAATAGGTATTTAGTTAACGAATATCATGGAGACAAATGGGGTATCAAATTTTTGCTAATTGTGTCAGAAACACAAAACCCCCAAAACCGTTGAATCTCTGGGGGCAAGCATTTTACTCTACTAATTTTTTAATTTAAAAAACGCTGTTATCAATCAAACATTATAATTTCTCCTTCGATGGTTATATCCAAAACAGTTTGGATGCTAGGTCGTCTTTTAGACCTTTTATGCAAATAAGTCAAATTATATTATTCTCGCCTAACCACTATAACGGTTTAACGGTCACAAAAGTTAAGCGAGAATATAATATTTTCGCAATTAATGTACCTTGTTGAGATCTTCAGTACGAACAATACCTGCCTTCTCACCCCACCGCTCTTGAATTTCCAAACTTTGTGAGGTTAGCTCATCTTCAGGGATATCGAGATATTTTGACATAACAGCAAGGCTCCAGTGTGGTTCACCATCATCAGTATAACCAGTAGGGGCAGGATAAGGGCCAAATGTCTGCTCCATAGCTGAACGCATCGCTTTTCTAATACTGGGGTTTTTACAAAGGGCTAGATACTCCCAAGCCTGATCATACTCTGGATGATCCGGCCCAGCTTCGACTATACCCAAGGCATCCTGCAGACCATCATCAACATCATAATTTTCAATTTGCTCGATAGTCACCTGTTCTCTCCTATTTTTTGTAGAGTCCTATCCTTGACTCAGTTGACATTTATTATCTGCAAAACTAGCTTGCAATAACTATACCTACATGCCAACAAACCCTTTTTACCTGGATTTTTAAAGATATTATCGAATTTTGGAAAAAAAATAATTTGCCAATGGACAAAATTGCCTAGTGGAAAATTGCCGATTTTGTCGTATCCTATGGGTAAGGGGTAAAATTGGTAACCATAAAAAAGGTGGAACAGTGTTTAAATTTATTAAAAACATGTTCAAAAAAGAGGAAGAAGAGGTCTTAGACCCAACTTTGCGACCTCCACCGCAAAAAGCCAAAGTCCCGGATGGCTATCGAGTATATGTTATTGGCGACATTCACGGACGACTAGACCTTCTTAATATTCTTCATGAGAGAATAGACACAGAGGTGCGTCAGCTAGATGCTGAGACAAAAAAGGTTGTTGTCTATCTTGGTGATTACATCGACCGTGGTAACGACAGTGCCGGGGTGGTTGACCTTCTGATCAACAACCCAATTGCTGGGTGTGAATCAATATTTTTAAAGGGAAACCATGAAGCAGAGATGGATGATTTTCTGGCTAAACCGGAACCCAACCATCTCTGGACCCGTTGTGGCGGGGCCGAGACAGCACTGAGCTACAAAGTACGGGTAAAGGCCCAGATATCAGCCGAGGCCAGAACCCAAGAGATGCGGGACAGACTTTTGGAGGCTATCCCCAAATCACACAGAGAGTTTTATGATAATCTAAGGTTGAACTATGAGATCGGGGACTATTTCATGGTCCATGCCGGGGTGCGACCCCAGATACCTTTGAAAATTCAAACTCCCAACGATCTGCTCTGGATTCGTGAACCTTTCCTCAGCTACAACGGCCAGTTTGAAAAGGTAATTGTTCACGGTCACACCATGATAGCCAAACCGATAACCCTGCCAAACCGCATAGGCATAGATACCGGAGCATACCACTCCGGTAAATTAACCTGCCTTATTTTAGAAAAAGAGGATGTGCGTTTTATGATCACCTGATTTCATTGATAAACATGATGTTACATGTATGGCGAGCTTGCTCGCCCAAAACTAAATTGGCTTTTTATCTGCAAGCAACAATTCAAACAATATGTTTCTCGACATAGCGACACAACAACCGCACACCTACCCCTGTTGCACCTTTGGGGAAATGGGGTTTGGATGAGGCCATATCCCAACCTGTACCAGCTATATCAATATGGGCCCAGGGGCGATCATCTTCGACAAAACGTGACAGAAAACAGCCAGCGGTTATGGTCCCTCCTCCTGGTCCTCCAACGTTTTTTATATCGGCCACGGTGGATTTTATCTGCTCCTGATAACCTTCATATAGAGGTAGAGGCCAGACCCTATCGCCACACTCCTCTCCTGCCTCTTTAAGTCTATCCAAAAGCTTATCATCACTCCCCATCATACCACTGCAATGTTTGCCTAAAGCCACGACGCAGGCTCCGGTTAGGGTGGCAAAATCTATTATTGCTACGGGGTCAAATGACTCTGCATGGTGTAGAGCGTCTGCCAATATCAGGCGACCTTCGGCGTCGGTATTTATCACCTCAACATATATTCCCTTGCCTGTTTTGATGATATCTCCAGGTCTTTGGGCGGAACTGGAGGGGATATTCTCGGCAGTTGGGACAATACCGACCACATTTATCGGTAGCTTCAACTCGGCAACCGCCTGCATAAAACCGATTACCGCTGCTCCACCACACATATCAAATTTCATCTCCTCCATCTTGGCAGATGGTTTTATGGAGATTCCACCAGAATCAAAGGTGATGGCTTTGCCCACAACAGCTAGCGGTTGCTTGTCTCCACCGTTACGATACTCCATGACTATCATTCTTGGTGGTGTACCACTACCCTGCCCCACAGCTAGTATGCCGTTCATACCTTTTTTAGCCAGAGCCTTTTCGCTCATAACAGAAACCTTGACTGGCAACTCTTCCATGGTCTTGGTTACCTGTTCAGCCAGTGTTGCCGGATTTAGAACATTGCCGGGTTGATTGCCAAGATCACGGGCCAGAGCAACACCTCTACATATCTTTTCAACCTTGCTCAGCTGTTTTTTTGCATTTGTCGATTCATTTTTTTTGCAAGCAAAGGTAATTTTTACCGCTTTGTCTTTATCTTTATCGCTATCTTTTTTTGACTTATAGGTTTCAAACTTATAGCTCCCCAACAAAACACCTTCTGCCATATATTCAAAAGCATCAACCCCTTTGATGCCATTATGTTTATCAAGAGCAATGAGAGAGTTGATTGAATTTATGTTGTGTTTTTTGCAGGCATCAGATAGTTGGGCACCTAGCGTTCGCAACCCTTCAGGGTTGACTTTTTTGGGATCTCCCATACCGATTAAAAGCACTCTTTGGGCTGCAACACCACTATTTGCCGGGGTTGGTATTAATAGAGTCTCCCCCGCTTTTCCAGCAATCCAGCCATCTTTTAGGAGACGCTGGACCTCTTTTGCAATGGTATCACCACACTGAGCCACAGCCTTCTGGGCTTTGCCATCATCATAAACGGCAATAGCCAACCCACTCCCTCGCCACTTTTCAATGGCTCCACTAGAGATATTTATGCTAATCTGTTGATCTTTCATTAGTGAATTTAACCTCTTTTTTTCCACAGCATATTGCAAATGCCGGTCAATTATTATTTTATTGAATATCCATAACCCACAAGACTGCCATATTTAGAATAATATTGCTATAGTACTGCACCATGAACCGTCTTTCACGATATCTTTTTACTGAATGTGCCATAGCTCTGTCATCGGCACTCCTGATTTTAACCATCTTGATCATGCTACCGCGAACCTTGAACCTTGTCGATCTATGGGTAAACAAGGGGGTTTCAATAGGCGTACTTGGTCAGATGATTCTACTGCTAATACCGCAATTTGTGGTTTCAGCCCTACCTATGGCAGCTTTAACAGGGATACTGCTGGCGTTGGGAAGACTATCCCAGGATAGTGAGATGGTGGTTATGAAGGCCAGTGGTGTCAGCCTCTATCAGATGCTCCGCCCCATTGCACTTTTAGCTAGTATCTGCGCTCTGGCTGCTCTGCTATTGGAGACAGTATGGGTTCCCAACTCATTTCACAATTTTCATAAACTCCGTGGTGCATTGATCTCCTCCATCACCCTCAACTTAAAGCCGCAAACTTTCAGCCATGTTGTCGATGGTCTGACCATGTATATAAATGGTCACGATCAAAAAACCCACACCCTATCTGGGTTGTTGATATATGATCAACGGCAAGAAGACAAACCAATAACCCTTGTTGCCTCCAGTGGTAAACTCCACTATCTGGAAGATGGTAGTGCCGCACTGTTTTTGACCGATGGCAGTCGCCATGAGCAGATGAAAAACGGTAACTATCGCCAGCTCAAGTTTGCCACCTATGATCTAAAACTTGGTGTCTCCCTGGGTCTTGGTGATGATGGGCGCAAACGGGGAATAGAAGAGATGACCATGTCCGGCTTGGATGGAATCATAGCTTCACCCAACAAGGATAAAGCCCACAAAGCTCTGTTGGAGTGGCATCGCCGTTGGGCATTTCCCGTGGCAACGCTACTGCTGGGAATTCTCGCACTACCTCTAGGGGTGCAACAATCCCATAGATCGGGAAGAAGCTACGGTTTGGTAGCGGCAATATTAACTCTTATTTTACATTTTTTCTTGTTATCTTTAGGAGAATCCATAGCCAGCAAGGGGCTGATTTCCCCAATATTGGGCTATGGAATTCCAACTTTTTTAATGACAAGTTTAACCATGTATATATTGATAAATACAGCACGGGGAAGACAGTTTAAACTTGCTATTATGCTGGTTCACTTTATGGCATCTATGCCTCTCAAGTTACTGCGTCCCGGTTCGGCCATAGGAAAAAAACGCTGACATGCCAATATTATTTCGCTATCTCCTTCGTCTCTTTCTGCAAGGTTTTATGCAGGTGGTCGGCGTTTTTATAGGGCTGTTTTTTTTAATAGATGGCATTGAGAGCATACGCCGTTTTTCAGACGAGGTTAATTTTAGCTGGGGTGATTTGATTATCCTGTTGATTCTGCGTATGCCATCTTTTATCACCATGCTTCTGCCAGCCATTACCCTATTAACCACCCTTATTGTCCTGACCCGACTGACCCGACAAAATGAAATCACAGTCATGCGGGCCAGTGGTGTCTCCTTATATAGAATTTTGATACCTTTTTTATTGGGTGGCGGTTTAATTGCAACCCTCCACATGGGACTGCAAGACCAGATCATCCCAAGAACCAACAAAGCTTATGAAACACTTGCCAACCATGTAAAAAATCGCCATGTATCCATGGAAATTGAATCGGGTAAAATCTGGTATCGCAGTGACAAACAGATTATCCATGCTAGAAGCGGCAGTGCTAAAGAGCATAGTTTAAATGATGTAATAGTCTTTCGTTTTGATGATAACCACCGATTGGTGAGTCGCATAGAGGCAAAACAGGCGGTATTCAACCAAAACAGCTGGCTATTACAAGATGGGATTGAGTATGTTTTTGGTAATTCGGTTCAAGCAGTCACATTTAAAGATAGACCGTGGCGAGTATTGGTAGACCCTAACATATTGGGAACAAAGGCTGGGGATCCAGATTTTTTATCCATAAGTCAACTTCGCAAATTGGCCTTGAGGTTACAAAAAGAGGGCGGAGATGCCTCACCCCACTGGGTAATGTTATACCGCAAACTAGCCGACCCATTAACCACCATAGCAGCAATTTTGCTGGCATTTCCCTTTGCCTTAAGACTACCGCGTCAGGGTGGAGCTAGCTGGTCGGTATTTTTTGGTGTTATGCTGGGTTTTGCCATGTTTGTGGTTATTGATCTTTCAACGGCCCTTGGTTTAGGTGGGCGACTGCCACCGCAACTTGCAGCAGTTGCTCCGGTAGTGATATTTATGAGTATCGGTGGATTTCTGTTTCTACATATTTCCGAGCCAAAACGTGGGGGCTAAAACATAAATGAGCAACATAAAAAGATCATCTGACCGCTCTTTTGGTTTTGTATTTACCGTGGTGTTCGGGCTTATTGCAATGTGGCCCTACTACGACCGGGGAGATTCGCCACATATCTGGGCTGTTACTGTTGCTGGTCTGTTTTTTTTAGTAGCTATAATTCGACCAACTCTATTGTCTGGACTAAACCTACTTTGGGCTAAGTTTGGCATGCAGCTCAACAAGGTAACAGCACCAATTATCATGGGGCTGTTTTTCTTTGGTGTGGTATGTCCCATCGCTTTTATGATGCGTATTTTTGGCAAACGTCCTTTGCAACTCTCATTTGATAAGGATGCCACAAGCTACTGGGTTGACCGTGAAAAACCGGGACCAGAGCCGGACTCAATGAAACAGCAATTTTAATAAATTATATTCTTTTTTTTGTGGGGTAAAAATGTCTTTTCTAGCTGAACTATGGGCTTTTATGCGGGTTAGGAAAAAATTCTGGCTGCTGCCAATTTTTATCATGGCACTGCTTTTGGGAGCGCTTTTGGTATTTAGCCAAGGCTCGGCTGTGGCCCCATTTATCTACACCCTATTTTAAAAACCGGATCTTGATAAATGAGAATCTTGGGAATATCAGCATACTACCACGATAGTGCAGCGGTACTGGTAAAGGATGGTGTTATTATTGGGGCTGCTCAAGAGGAGCGGTTTACCAGAAAAAAACATGACCCTGGTTTTCCCAAAAATGCCATTCGATACTGTCTGGCCCAAGAGGGGGTTGCACTTAGCAATATTGATCATGTGGTATTTTATGATAAGCCGTTTTTAAAATTTGAAAGACTCCTTGAGACCTATCTGGCATTTGCCCCCCGTGGTTTTACCTCATTTCGTCAAGCAATGTTGGTCTGGATCAAAGAGAAGCTATTTCAAAAAAAGATGCTTATCGATGCCCTTATTGATGTTGACCCCAACTACTCTGCTGGAGATCAGATTCTCTTTACCGAACACCACCAAAGCCACGCAGCCAGTGCATTTTACCCTTCACCGTTTGATCAAGCTGCGGTATTAACCCTTGACGGTGTGGGTGAGTGGACCACAACTTCCGCAGGTTTTGGACATGGCAACGCTTTACAGATTAGCCGTGAAATACATTTCCCCCACTCTCTGGGCCTTCTCTATTCAGCACTTACATATTATACCGGGTTTAGGGTTAATTCCGGTGAATACAAGGTAATGGGTCTTGCCCCTTACGGCGAACCTAAATATGCCCAGTTGATTTTGGATAATTTAATCGACCTAAAGCCCGATGGCAGCTTTCGCCTTGATCTCTCTTATTTTAACTATTGCATTGGTCTTACCATGACCAATGATAAATTTCACAAACTTTTAGGGGGACCACCCAGACAGCCAGAAGAGCTTCTTACCCAAAGACATATGGACCTTGCAGCATCAATTCAGGTGGTGATTGAGGAGGCTGTTTTACGGTTGAGCAGAAGTTTGATGGCAGAAAATGGGACAAAAAACCTCTGTCTTGCAGGAGGAGTAGCCCTTAACTGTGTTGCCAACGGTAAGATACTTAGAGATGGTCATGTAAAAAATCTCTGGATCCAACCCGCAGCCGGAGATGCTGGTGGAGCACTGGGAGCTGCCTTGGCTGTCTATTATTGGCACTGCCAAAAGCCAAGACCTGTAAAAGAGGGAGAGGTAAAAACAACATCTGACCATATGCGTGGAGCATATCTGGGACCAGAGTTTAGCCAAGATGATATTGAGGCCCGACTGACAGAGTGTGGTGCTAAATTCAGTGTGCTATCAGAAGATGAATTGATAAACCAATGCAGCAAAGATCTAGTGGCTGGCAGAGCGTTGGGATGGTTCCAGGGTCGTATGGAGTTTGGTCCTCGCGCTTTGGGAGGTAGATCAATCCTTGGGGATCCCCGTTCGGCAGATATGCAGTCGGTTTTAAATCTTAAAGTAAAATTTCGCGAATCATTTCGCCCCTTTGCCCCATCTATTCTGGCAGAAGATATTGCAGATTGGTTTGAGTTGAAAGGGGCAAGCCCCTATATGCTTCTGGTGGATGGGGTCATTCCCAGCCGACGTTTGAAAATGACCCCAGAACAGGAGGCTCTGTTCGGTATTGATAAACTAAATGTGGCCCGTTCAGATATACCAGCTGTCACCCATGTGGACTACTCTGCCCGGATACAAACGGTCCACAAAGAGACCAACCCCAAATACCACGCCTTGATCACAAAATTCAAGGAATCAACTGGCTGCTCCCTGCTGGTAAACACCAGTTTCAATGTAAGAGGAGAACCCATTGTTGGTTCACCCCAAGATGCTTTTCGCTGTTTTATGGGAACCGGAATAGAGACACTGGCTATTGGTAACTGCCTGTTGCGAAAAGAGGAGCAAGATCCAGCTTTGATGGAAGATTATAAAGATAAATTTACTCTGGATTAATACTGAATTTACTCTTTTTTCAAACTGCTTTGAATATCTATCGGATAGCAAAATGGTTTTTGTTTAGCCAACTTGTTAATATCTTGTTTTTATCTTACATATACCACTGTTTTTTATAGTTTTTATAAAGAAAAGCCTGCCACTTTAGGTAACAAGGTTTTACCCAATTATAACCAGTTACCAGATAGCTTGCATAATGTTGCAACCCATAACTACCAGATTACAGTAAATATAGCTGCTGAAAAAACACACGGGGTTATTTTCAATCTCATATGCTCTTTTGTTTCTTAATTATATTAAATAGTTAAAAACTAAGGAGTAATAAATCGTGGGAATTGATCCTGCCCAATTTCGTCAATATATAATTCGCCCTGCCCTTGAGATGTTGCAGATGGCATCCCCTGCCGCCGAAGCTCTGCTCATCGGTACTGCTGCCCAGGAGTCTGGTTTAGGACGTTATATCCATCAACTTGGTGGCGGTCCAGCATTGGGCCTATTTCAGATGGAACCGGCCACTTATCGTGATATCTGGCAGAACTATATCCGTTTTCAGCCAAAGATCAGCAAACATCTTGGTGTCCGTTGGCCTATGGAGCCAAAGGCGGAAGCCATGATTACCGACCTGCTGTTTGCAGCTGTTATGTGTCGTTTACACTATAGACGTGTGGCTGCCCCTCTACCAGATGCAGAAGATATAGACGGTTTGGCTGCATATTGGAAAAAATATTACAACACAGTAGTAGGTCGAGGTACAGAGGAAGAGTTTATCAAGAATTGGCATAAACTTGTTAACGGATGATCTGGATGGACCATATTTTAATATATTTAGATAACCCTGCAACATTTGCACACAATGCTCAAATGCTTGCCACCCCCCACAAAGCAGAACACTCCGTTTTTATGGGGTCAGTTTTTACTTCTGCATTAACCAATTGTAGCTTGGTTGGAACAGACAATACGGATCATAAATCATGAATAACCAACCCGATAACCATATAGATATACTTCACGACATGCTTTTGAGCATGGGTAAATTACAGGGAATTTTAGAGGCCATTCAGCGCAGACAACAAGAGCAGACAAAATGGATGGGCAAGTTGGATGCACGACTGCGAAATGTAGAGAGAAAGGCTGCTTTAAACGGTCTTTTGGCTGGGGGTATGATCGGTGTGGTGGTTGGTGTAGTGGGCCATTTTTTTAAAAGTATTTTCACCCCACAAGGTTGATAGAAATTATTTACAAATCCCGAAAAACGCCAATGATTATAGCATGAAACAAGAGACAACTCTTAAAAAATCTTACCAAAAAAAGTTTGATCTATAGCTAAAGGATGTCGTTATGCAAGTTGAATATGACCCATTTTTACAAAATATAAAAACCACCAAAACCCCAATCAACTTAGGATCTGGTTTTCAAGGTGTTTACGGCCCTGCCACTAGCTACACTGTTGGACAGAGTGTTGCGTACTCAGATTTACTATATGTTTGTATTCAGGACTGCACAGGCCAACAACCAGATATATCTTCGACAAGCTGGTCGCCTCTCAACTCAAAAGGTGACACCGGGCCACAGGGTGCAACAGGACCACAGGGAGATCAGGGTGATCAGGGTCCACAAGGAGAACAGGGGTTACAAGGAAATACTGGAGCAGATGGTGTTGAGGGTACGATAATTCACAAATTTGCAGGAGCAGGTACACCGGACAACACCACCCCAGGGGGAAAAGATGGTGATTTATGTATAAAACTATCCGATGGTAGTATCTGGGAACATATTGCCGGATCTTGGAGTGATTCTGGTGCATTTTTAAAAGGTGATACCGGAGCCCAAGGGCCACAAGGTATTCAAGGTATCCAGGGAGAGACCGGACCACAGGGTGAAAAAGGCGATACCGGTGAGGTATTAGCCCAGGGGATACAAGGTGAAACTGGTCCTCAAGGTCCCCAGGGTATTCAAGGTGAAACTGGTCCTCAAGGTCCCCAGGGTATTCAAGGTGATATTGGACCCACTGGTCCTCAAGGTCTGCAAGGTGATACCGGACCAGCTGGTCCCCAGGGTTTGCAAGGTATTCAAGGTGATACAGGTGCCGATGGCCCTCAAGGTCTGCAAGGGGATACCGGACCTCAAGGTATACAAGGTATTCAAGGTGAAACTGGTGCTGATGGTCCTCAGGGTCCACAAGGTGATACCGGGCCACAGGGTATTCAAGGTATTCAAGGGGATACCGGAGCTGATGGCCCTCAGGGTCCACAGGGTGATACCGGACCACAGGGTATTCAAGGTATTCAAGGTGAAACTGGTCCAGCAGGTTCTGGAGGTGGTGGAGGTACATTGGATACTGCTCAAACAATTGCAAGTGGCAGTGCAGCTAAAAATTTCTCAATAGCAGCAGGAGCCAAAAGAATAACCGTGTTAATTGATAAAATGTCACTAACCACAACTTCAAATATCGGGATTCAAATTGGTGGTGCTGGAGGAATAGCAACTAGTGGTTACAATGCAGCTGTATCAAAAATTACCAAAACCGATGTTAACTCAGCAAAAGGTAGTGGTGCATTTTATCTGTTATTAGCACCTTCAGCAGCAGATGTCTTTTCCGGTCAATTGACCTTTACCATGCTTGACCCTGTAACACACACTTGGTGCACCTCTGGTTCTATTACCAATACCATTGCCGATGGTCCAACGATGATTGTTTCAGGTAGCAAAACCTTGTCAGAGGAGATTACAGATATCTCAATTTTTCCTACTGGTGGAGAGTGGGATAACGCCGGAGGTTTAATAAATGTTTATGTCGAGTGATGGAATAAACAATTAAACAACAACTCTGTAACTCAGTATTTCAATTTATATTTTTTACACTTAAATTTCCCTATAACTAATTTTAATATTCATAACCTATAAATACAGATAAAAATATGAGAAAGCAAAGTTGACGCTATAATAGTTTATAGTACAATGAGATCTTGGTCTTGTTAATAACACTGAGAGTTAATTACCTTTTTAAAATGCAAGAAGACAAATCATCAACAGCATCGGTTAATGGTCCTAATAGACAATTGGCTGACCAGATGTATAAACAGGCTGTTGAGAAATACCAGATAGGGCAATATAAGGAAGCAGAAGAGCTTTGCATAAATGTTTTACAAAACTTTCCAAAACATATTAATACAATCAATCTATACGGGGCTATTGCACAAACTCTCAACCGACCAGATGTTGCAGCAGAGCAGTTTAAAAAAGCTGTATCTCTTAAACCCGGTTTTGCATTTGCCCACTCCAACCTAGGTATCGCCTATAAAAAGCTTGGTGAGCTAGATGAAGCAATACAAAGCTACCAAAAAGCCATATCTTTAAAACCTGATTTTCCCGATGCCTTTTCCAATCTTGGGAATATCCTGCAAGAACTTGGAAGACTTGATGAAGCTATAAGCTATTGTAAAAAAGCCATTGCCTTAAAACCCGACTATGCCGATGCCTACTTAAATCTTGGCATTGCAAAACAAGAACAGGGAAAACTGAATGAAGCGATCAGCTGTTACCAAAAAGCCATTGCCTTAAAACCGGATTTTGCAGAGGCTATTTATGGTTTAGGTACAATTTATTGTTTAAGTGACTTGCAAAGGGCAGAGAGCTACATAAGACAGAGTATTGATTTTGATCCAAATTGCGGCTTGTATGGAAAGCGAGAATATTTAAATGCGATTTTATTAAAAAAATCACTTGAAAATAAAAGCGATATAAAAGCCCGATTACTTGTGACAATGCCACGTTCAGGGACATTTTATTGTAAATATTTTTTCACCTATTATGATCAACTTTTATCTGGAAATTCAGAGTTAAACTTTGAAAACTCACCACAATTCTATAAACCAAAAGCAATTGATTTTGACATTTTTAATGTGATCCACGCCTTATGTCCAGGGTACGATAGAGATAATGAGCAATTTACTCACACCTATGATTATATCAGTTACAAGAAGCACGGCTATGGTCTGGGTGACAAAGTTTTACAAGTGTTGGATGATGAGTATTCTCCAAATAAAAACAAGAATGTAAGAATTGTTTATTTATTCAGAAACCCTCTTGATCATGCCGTTTCATTCTTTTTTCACAGCAGAAACCACATTACTGCTGAACTTAGAAAATATACGCAAATTAAAAGCGGTCAATCTGAATCTGATGCCTTGAAAAACTATTTTTTTAAATATCTGTTGGGGTGCTATATTAAGCAATATACAACCTTTAAGATGATGAGTGAACTTTATCCCCAGCAGATAAAAATGGTTCATTATGAAGAGCTAAAGGCATATCCCAACCAGACATTTAGTGGCATATTACAGCATTTCGATCATGATCCATCCACTCCAAAAAGAGCATTGGCTCTCCAAAAAGCACTTAAACATACTGAAATTGGCGAGATGAAAAAAACTGAAGCAAAAAATAGACACTCATTGGCAATAGATCAAATGTCCAACAACTCCAGCCACATCAGAAGTGGAAAAGCAGGAGATTGGAAACAGTATTTTGCAAAAAAAGATCTGCAAGAGACAGAGAAGATATTAAACCAATTTGATATTTCTCTTAACGATTTTATATTGGAATAGATGTCGAGAAATTCGCTCCATAATTGGACCAAACAAGCACCCAAAATACCAACTATTTTTTTCTCTTTTTGCGTACTATTTTTTCACTGGAGTCGCTTTTTCTTGATGGGGTTTTGAAATCTTTGAATAGCTCTCTGCGACGCTGAATTTGCCTTAGTTGAGCTGTTGCAACCATGGCTTCTAGATCTCGCATTGCGGAGTCATACTGTTCAAAATTAAAACGACAGCGGTAGTAGACCACCTCATCAATACTGTCTCGTTCGATAATTGAGGCTTGGGTATTGCAACGAATGTTTTGTGATTTCCAGTTAAAATGGCAGACTATGTCACCGCCATCCATAATAGATGGTAGCTCCCCTTTGGGTTGAAAAAATAGTCCACCGCTACTGATATTTATTAGCTTTACCGGAAAGGTTATACCTGCTTTACGGGTTATTTTTCCCTCAAAACCCCAATTTTTATCAACTGAGACTCTAATAGAGGCTCTTTTTTCGGTGCGGATGATAATTTTTTCCGGGAAAGAGAGTTTAAGTACATTTCGCCTTACAAGCTCTAGATAATCCACCTTAAACTCAAGATTATGGCGTTTGGTACACATTCTCAATACTACAGAATCACTCTGACGAATGCGAAGATTACCAATGGCAGGATCAAGGGCATCAATTATCAGATAAAGACTTGTAGCCCCCACCTCACCACTGACCACATCCAATTTTAAAAATGAGTGATAATCAAAAATCTGTCTGCCAATTCTAACATTGATGGGAAAATCACCCTCCATGGTCATGAGAGTTAGTAGTTGTGTCAAATACTTATTCTCACTACACACAACTGCATCATCTAACTGTTCACCACTTAAACTTTTACCTATCTTTGGTGAAGATTGGTAGAGAAATTCAATATAATCCATCAGTTAAAACCCCAATATAGCACTTTGCCAACATGACAGAATATATGTTGACCATTTATTATTTCGCAGAACAAACAGCTAAAAAGAGAGCCGTCACTTACTCTTTCACATTTTGTGCCGATTTCGACGATCTATTTAAAAAATGTTTTGTTTGGGGCAGTTAAGTTTAGCAAAAAAAGGAAAGCATAGGTTCTGTCGGGTCAATTGAGTTTGCAAAAAAAGTAGTAGATGTAAGCAGGCACTTACATCTACTACAAAGTAAACCAAGTTATTTTGTAGAGATATGTTTGAGAGTTTCGGTCAATAAAAATCCATCTGCTGCAACCAAAGAGTGCCCACTGCCAGAGGTATAGACAATTGATTTGCCCTTAAGCTGTGGAACATTATTCATATCCTGGCTGATTGTTGGAACAATATTATCCCCCCATATCATAAAAGGCTGACCTCTAATTATAGATACATAGTTGATCTTGGGATGGGGTGAGTTGTTCAAATGATATAACAGAGAACCGGGCCATGGGCCGGATATATCATAATAAAGAGAGCGCGATGATTTTAGGGTGTGGTACTGGGGTCCGCCAAAAATATCTTTGATAACCTCTATAGGCCAAGGGGAATCAGTAAAATCTAGAGCCTGCCCTGCCCTTGGTGTGCCAAGGTGGGGTGAGGCAATTGTTATCAAAGCGTGGGGAGTGGGGTTAAGACCCTTGACCAGTGCCAGCCTTGCAACAACACCACCCACAGAATGACCAGCCAGGATATACGGCTCATCCTTATGACGCTGGTTTAAAAAGTTAAGCATAAGTTGCAGATGTTGGGCCTGAAAATGCAGGGGGGCTTTAGAGGGTAGAGAGACTATATAAACCTTGTTCTTTCTCTTTTGCCCGGCAATTGCAGGAAGCAGATGAACTCTACCACCTGGGTCTGTGGAGACAATACCAGCCCTATGCCAACCATTTTGCTCCAACACAGAAGCAACGCCACTCTGCTCCCAACTACCGGGAGAGCCCAAATAACCATGTATTAGGACCAATACATCTGCTCTGGCACCACCGCTTAACCCAATAATAAAGAGGGCTAATAATAATCCTGCAAATTTTTTCATTATTTCACCATTTGTTGTCTAATGTTATCCCCTTTTAAAGGGCGTTTAATTTTAATATCCAAAGCACCTTCACTATCGAGCCTTATTAATTTATAGTAGAAGAGAAAAGATTTAACACTATTTTTATTTTGTGTGCAATACACCCGTATGTTTCTTGATTTACGGGTACAAGAAATTTAATGATTAAGGTTCACAAGGAAATTTTTATTGTGTGCCGTATCTATTGATGCAGCCAACCAAGAAAAGTTCCTTTTAGGCAGAAAATTAATTGAGATTGCCGCTATTGTTTAAAATATCAATGGCATTTCTCGTCCTAATTAGCCCCATTAAAAACGTTAGGGTGCGCTATCATGAATATGAATAATAATCTAAAAAAAGCCGGACTAAAAGCTACTCTACCACGCATGCGGGTGTTGGAACTTTTTTTAAACGAGCCTGACACACATTTCACCGCTGAAGATGTCTTTAAAAAGTTTCTCATTGATGGTGATGAGATCGGTCTAGCCACCATCTATCGTGTTCTCACCCAATTTGAACATGCTGGTCTTTTGCAACGTCATCATTTTGAGTCGGGCAAAGCTGTTTTTGAGCTAAACGAAGGCATGCACCATGACCACCTTGTCTGTTTGGAGTGTGGCAAAGTGGAAGAGTTTGTCGATGAGAGCATTGAAAACCGCCAAAAAGAGGTAGCCAAAGAGCGTGGTTTTGCGGTACGTGACCACGCCCTCTATATATATGTTGACTGCTTGAAAGAGAACTGTCCCAACCGTGTAAAACCCAGCGATCAATAGTGCGGTTTTTGATTTTTTGCAGAACATTCAAAAAGCAAGAGTTAAGCAGGAAAGTAAATTTTACGAAATTTGCAACAACTAAAACCGGGCAATTAGGTGTTATTTTATTAAAAACATGCCGTTTCATGTAGATCCTATGTAAGAAGTGCCCAGTTCAACCTCTTTTATGGTAAATTGAAATTTCCACAAAAATCAAACAACC
>JADFZS010000069.1 GCA_015232405.1 Magnetococcales bacterium
CAGCAGAGATAAATACCCCGTTTTTGGTGCAGAGTGATGAGGTTAAACTTGGGGATTTTAAAAAATATGCTGAATATGTAGAGGATCTACCTGCAAGTAAAGAGAAAGATCGTCTAATGGTGAGGTTGGGTGTTGCCTGGAAAAAGAACGACTCACCTAACTCTTCAGTAAATGCAGTCTCTTGGGAAGGAGCCAGAGATTACGCCCATTGGCTGGGACAGCGTACTGGATGCTCTTATGATATACCGTCACAGGATGAGTGGTTGGCAACTGTGAGCTATCTCAAGGCCCGTGATAAAATCAGGTTAAATGGTTCTGCAATACCAACTGGTCCCCTGAAAAATCTGTTGTGGGGGGTTCGTGAATGGTCTAGGAGCAGATGTTCTTCTGGTTATTATCTATTGGGACGGGACGATTTTACAGCCAGCACCCAGGAGGATGGTGATGTCTGTATGCCAGCCATGTTTGCTGTGGCAGGTTTTCGGGTTATCATGACCCCTGCATCGTTACAAAACTAAGGGTTTACAGGTTTTTACAAGGTTAAATATAGTCTGGGATTTGCCGAATATATCTGGGCTAAATTAAATTATAAAATTATTCTTAATTTGAAAGAACAATCATATGGATATATGGCAAAGTATGGGGGTGAGTTTATGAAAACCCGGAGTAATAAGATATTGTTTTCTCTTGGGAGTATTGTTTTTCTTCTCCTAGCAACATTCTCCACACAGGCTGTTGCATCTGGTTTTGGTCATTGTGGTGAATATGACTTTACCCGCTTTTATCAGGGTAATAAATTACAATGGGCTGGCTTGGCCAGGGTTTTGCGCCAGGATACCCCTGTCTATTCCAAGCAGACTGGAGAAAAAAGGGCAGGTTTTCTGCTTTTCAACCAGCAGGCTGAAGTGTTGGCGGAAAAAGGTGACTGGATAAAAATCCATGCTTTCCGTTACAAAGGCCGTGATGAGCTAACTGGTTGGGCGAGAAAAACAGATCTGTTATGTCGGGATCAACCTGTTAAGGGTGAATCCGGCTTGGAGATGAAATTCTTTATCAAAACCAATATGGTTGCCCGTGGTGAAGGTAAGCTGCCACCCACAGTTCAAATATACCAAGACCCTGAGTTACGAAACTGTGTTGGTGGTGAAGGGAACTGTCGTGAAGGTGCATCCCGCTTTCATATGTATTTTGTCTTTGATCAAAACAAAGATGCCTACCTTCTTGCGGATCGCTACCGTTTAGAAGAGGACGATACAGTACTTGGTTGGGTCGCCAAAAAGGATGGATTTTTGTGGAATAACGCCTTTAGTATCCGTCCACGTGAAGATCTGCAAGCTCCTGATGGCAGTGGGGATGGCACAATTTGTACATATGAAAGGTTAAGTGACGCAGTAAACAAAAACCAAACAAATTGTAGCCCGGTACAAGGTGGTAAAAAATGGTTTAAATCGGCTCTACGGATTCCGGTTTTAGAGATGGTTGATAGTAAAAACAAACATATCTCACCTACTGGTTTGGGTGGAAAGTCAAAACGGCGGAGCTTCTTTAAAGTTGCATTGGCTCGTCCTGGTTTGGTTGGTCGCCGGGTGAGTGATGATAAAATAGCCATATCCACTGGTCTGGCTTCACAAATTATTCCCGGTTTTAAAGCTTATGAGTCACTATCTTCCAAGAAAAATGTAGATATCTTCTTCTTGTTGGATGCCACAGCTAGTATGGAGCAGGTTTTTGATGCTGTGCGAGGAACACCCACAAAGCGTGGTGTTATTCAAGAGATCATTGAAGATTTGAAAAATGTTCAAGGTTTCAAAGATACCCAGTTCCGTTTTGGTTTTCGGGTATATCGTGACCCCTATGCCGATAAACTGTTTCCCAACGGTTTGGGAGATGGTGTAGGTGAGGGGCATCCATTGCCAGCTTCTTGTAGTCTAAATGCCGCACAGCAGTCAGCAGCATTCAAATCTTTTCAACGTTCCATTTCCAAGGTTAATGTATCAGAAGTTGATACTGCTGATGACTATCAAGAGAACCTTTATGGTGGTTTAGCTCAGGTACTAAGAGAGGATATTGTCTCATGCCCGGATCATCTCAAGGTTCTATTTGTTATTGGTGATAACGGCTATAAATCAAGAACTGGCAGAAGCAGGGCTAAATATAAAAATCCTGTAAATCGCAATACCCTGGTCAATTTG
Source organism: Magnetococcales bacterium (assembly GCA_015232405.1). Taxonomy (GTDB): domain Bacteria; phylum Pseudomonadota; class Magnetococcia; order Magnetococcales; family JADFYX01. The sequence goes on from JADFZS010000069.1 coordinate 2,193, forward strand.
TTGAAGGGTGGTGAGAAGGGTAACAATATTGTACCGTTTTTCATCCAAACACCTTCTCGGGCTACTGGTGTAAAACATCCAAATGCTTATCGCAAAGCTTATAACCAGTTTACCCAACAGACAAAATATCTATTGCAAAACAGTCTGCCTGCCAACTCATTTTATGGCGAACATGCCTTGCGTATGGGTGAAGAGCGCATGGTGCATCGTTTGACATCAACAGTTGAAAAACTTGGTAGCAGTGAGCTTATTGATGAGATTATCCTTGATGTAAGGGGTGGTGCTGCTCTTACTGCTGTTATTGAAAGATTACGTCGGGAGCGTATTGATATTCCCGGTGTCTACTGGCACATTCTTAAAAAGGGTGCTTGTGGTGAGTTGGGTAAACAGTGTGAAAACCGGGTGTTTGATACCACAAAAATTGGTTATATTGAAGCTACCGATAAAGTTGTTGAGGAGCTATGGGTAAGCAGTAGTGCACTCTCTTCCTGGATTCGTATTCTAAGGGGTTTTGAAGGTTATTTTGATCTTCCTGAATCCCAGCTTCGTAGAGCTTTGATCAGTGCCATGATCCTTGGTTTGCAACAGGAAATTCGCAGACCTCCAATTGATGTCTCCGGGGAAACTCCTGCGGAATATGCCCAACGTCGTGGTGGTTTGCCAGTGCGGAGCCACAGCCCATTGTTGAGCTATAATGTTAACTCATTGTCAGCTGAACGTATGGAGCGTAATAAAGATGGTCGCTTTATTGTTCTTGACCACAACAAAAAACCTCTGTTAGATAACAGGGGTATGCAGATACCTGCTGTGCCGGCTTGTGAGCTTCGTCGTTTGGCATTGTGGGCCATCAAGTCTAAAGAGATGTTAGAGATTGTTGAGCGTGATTATATGCGTCCTACATTTAAAGTTTCCAGATATCAGCCACGGCGTTGTCCTGATGCGACCCAAAATGGGCGTGCACTAATGCGAATCAAAGGTTCCATTCAAGGTACAGCATTGGGTCCAGATAAATCATACCGCTTCGCCCATACATTTGGTGGTAGGAGGGGTTATTGGATCCCACAGGAATATCTTCCGTGAAATGGGGGGTACAAGTTAGAGCAGCAAACGTTGGTTGGGGGGGAGCATTTGATCTGCATGTTGGTGGTTTAAAACTGGAAGCTGGTGAAATTGCAAGCCGTCTTCCAGTTTTAGGGCGCAGTGGAAGTGGCAAAAGTACACTTTTATATCTGCTCACCTTTTTAAAAAAACCCACTGATGGCTGGGTGCGTTGGGTGTTTCCCGATGGTAATCGAGCCACCTGGGGACCAAAGGGTCTGGATCGTAAAGCTTCAACTCTCTCATTGAACGAAATAAGGCGACACTGTTTTGGTTTTGCATATCAAAACAGCACCCTTACTCCATATCTGCGAGTACGGGAAAATTTACGTTATCCTCTGGAGTTGCTAGGGGGAATGACCAAAAACGAAATGGATCGCCGGGTCTATGCAGCAATGGATCGTGTTTTGTTGCGTGATAAAAATGGTGTGCGCATTGAAGAGACTACCGCCGAAGAGTTTTTAGAGCGTTATCCCAATGAGCTGTCTGGAGGTCAATTTCAACGGGTTGCTTTAGCGCAAGCTATGATCCACGATCCCCATGTACTGTTTGCCGATGAGCCTACGGGCAACCTAGATTCAGAAACCCGCCGTGAGGTAATGGGGTTGGTTGACCGCTGGTTGGCTAAAGGTGATAGATTGGTGATTTGGGTTACCCACCATCAGTCTGACGCTTTGGACCCCAAGGTCAGCCATTGGTTGATGGTCTCAAACAATCGCTGCCATCTGCGTTTAAAAGGTGGAAATAAGCAAAAGGAAGGAACTCCTGTAGATGTCAGATAAGTCCGTGACAGGATCACATAGAAAGGGGGCAAAAAAGTGGCTTCCAGTTTGGATGTCTCTTGGCTCTCGTTCTTATTGGCGTTCGTTTATATGTGGTCGTTTTGGTTGTTCTGGAGGGGGGAGGGACTTTGCTTGGCTCTCTTTGCTATTGGCACTGGTTCTCAGCATGGCTCTGCTTTTGGTAGGCAGCAGGGCAGGTCTTCTGGAACGTTTTACCGATGCACTTTTGGGAACTCTCAGACCTCACGGTGTACCGGTTTGGGCCAAGGCCCATTGGCAGAACCATGATGGTATTCAAACCAACCTCTTAGAACAGCTTAAAGATTTAGAAAAAAATCTTCCTGGTGAATCTTTTGGTATAAAGGTCCATCCCTACCGCAGATTAGCCACAAGAACCCCAACGATATCCATGGCAAATGAGAGTGTCTGGAATATCAGCGTTCCCTTGCTGGGTTGGGCAGTATATCCCCATGATCCCCTTTGGCAGTTGGAGTTAAAAGGTGAAGAGAGCCTCCAGGATGTGATGCCAGGGGAGACAAGGTGGCTCGGTTTACCAATGACCGTGGTTTTGAGTGAATCTCTGTTTAAAACCCAGTTTGACTATGTCGCCTATCGGGAGATGGTGCAGCCGATATTAAAGGAGAAAAAGCTTCGTCGTCTTCCGGCAAAACTACCTAGCGGTTCAATTCGCAACGCTTTAGATACAATTTGGCTACAGGTGCAGGTTGGTGATAAAGAGGAGTTGCTACCGTTTAAAACCCGTTGGGTCCACCATATACCAGCTATGGAGCAGGTTGCCTATCTTTTTCCTTTGAGTACCTACAATGCTCTACTTGCGGCATATCATTTTCCTGAAATTCGCTATAATCCACTTAATTTGGGTCGTGGTGATTCTGAAAAATTCAAGGATCTGATCTCAAGTTCTTATCCTACTCGTACCTTATCCAATTATGCTAAATGTGTGCAAAATGAGATTGCAAGATCCGGCTTGACAACTCTGGCCGTGGTGAAAGATTCATCATGCTCTAAACCATCTCTTCCAGCTGGTTTAGGAGAGATATCCGGTAAACGGGTTCCAGGTGATTGGGATACCATGAACCATGATGATCAAAACCAGTTATGGTTACCGTGCCATAGGCTGCCAAGGGATAATGCCCTGCGTAGTTCATTGTGTTTAAAATGGCGTAAAAATTCTGATGGTGCAACCATATATGTCCCTTGGGATGCTACAGGGTATGGAACAGCTTTTGAGGCTATTCATGCCTATGTACCTGATCCTACCAAGTTGACAAAAGGTATCAAGGCACTCTTGGATTTACGAATTGATGATACGGATAAGGCTCTTAATATCCACCCCATGTATCAAGATGCCCTTAACCGCTTTAACCTATTGAGTGATCTTTTATCAACCATGGTTCCGGCCTATGCTGTGACCTTTGGTGTCTTTTTGGGTGCGCTTTTATTGGCCCAGATTGGTGCTTTGATAGGCCATAGAAGGCATCACTACGGAATTTTATTGAGCCGTGGTGTCACCTGGATGGGGATATATGCCAAACTTTTCTGGCAGATGTTCCTGGCAACCTTAACGGCAGGTGTTTTTGCTGTTTTTGCTGTTATTCCTGGGTTACGTTATCTATTAGAAGATGGTTTCAATAAAATAATCAAACAGTACAAGAGTTTGCTTCCACCTGACTATAACTTTGAAGTGTTGCCACTTATGTGGCAGTCAGTACTACTCACCATCGGTGAGGTGTTTGCTGTAGTTTTGTTGGTGACCATCATTTTACTATTTCGTCTACCATTAAGGGGTAACACAGCCCCTTCTGATCTTCTCCACGGAGATGGTCGTGCACCTAACCATGCAAGGCGTAAAGGTCCGTAGAGCTAAAAGCAGTGCATCCAACCATGCTGGTTTTGCCTTAAAGCAGTTGTGTATATAACGATTAACACACAGGGTTAACTCTATTTGCTATGCTGCATACCGGGGTGAAAATCTGGTATGAATATCAATCATCGTGACGGTTAAACAAAGTGTAATTTATGCAGTTACTAGAAAAACGTTCTTTGATCATATATACTGGTGGCTTAGGTTTGAGGGGGTCTGACTCATTTTTCGGGGGATGCCATGGTTGAGCCGGATAGAATCTCAGTTGTAGTTGACCAAGACCTAGAGTCGATTATGCCCGGTTATATGGCAAACAGGCAGAATGATTTGTTACAGATTTCCAAGGCTTTACAAAGTGGCGACTTTAACTCAATCCAGACCATAGGACACCGCATGAAAGGTTCTGGTGCAGGTTATGGGCTTGTTGAGGTTTCAGATATAGGCCGGGAAATGGAAGTTGCAGCAAAAGTCCAAAATGGTGATGATATCGCCAAGTTGGCAGAAAGACTCGAAAGCTATTTGCAGCGTATTGATATTGTGTATAAAGAGTTATGAAATTAGGGTCTTATAAAATAAAATGACATCTCAAGACCACATACTTGTTGTAGACGATGATCCAGATATTTGTACTTTGGTTGGTGATTTTTTAGAAAAAAATGGCTTCAAAGTAAGTGTTGCAATGGATGGTAAGGGGCTACAAGATGTACTGTCAAACAGTACCATAGATCTTATTGTCCTTGATCTCATGCTACCGGACGAAGATGGTCTGGTACTTTGTCGCAACCTTCGCTCTCGCTCTAATATTCCGGTGGTTATCTTGAGTGCCAAGGGTGGGGAGATGGACCGTATCATCGGTCTGGAGATGGGAGCAGACGATTATCTGCCCAAACCATTTCACCCAAGGGAGCTGCTAGCCAGGGTTAAAAGTGTACTGAGACGTTCTCGCGCCCAACCAGAAGATAGTTTGGAGTCAGAGCAAAACGCTTGTTATCGTTTTGCAGGGTGGACTTTAGACGTTCCCACCAGACAGCTATACTCACCAAGTGGGGACAAGATATTTTTAAGTGGTGGTGAATTTTCACTGATTATGGTCTTTTTAAACCACCCTAATCGGGTTTTACCTCGCGATCAGCTATTAACTTTTGCCCATGGGCGAGAGATTGAACCATTTGACCGTACCATAGATATGCAGGTTAGCCGTTTAAGACGACGGCTACAGGACGACCCCAAAAGCCCGAGTCTCATTAAAACCGTGCGTAGTGTTGGTTATGTATTTTCTGCCCGTGTCGAGAGGGGAGATCCCATCTCTTAGGCTTTTTGTTCTAAATAGCTATAATGGTAAAATATTGTATAGCTTCTTGGGTACAAATTGTTGTTTGTAAGTGAATTTCGTTTTCAATGTCATGAACATATCCAGCCATAAAATATATTTTCCACCATGCGCGCTTTAATACAGCGAGTTACCCATGCTTGTGTAACTGTTGATGGTCAAGATGTGGGAAAAATCAAGAGGGGTATTTTGCTGTTTCTAGCTGTTGTTGCCGGAGATGGACTCCAACAGTGTAGTAAAATGGTTCGTAAGGTGGCGGGGTTGAGGATTTTTCCCGACTCTCAAGGTCGCATGAATCTTTCAGTGGCAGATGTGGGTGGGGAAATTTTGGTAGTTTCTCAATTTACCTTGGCTGCTGATCTAAAAAAAGGCTATCGTCCCTCCTTTGGCTCTGCTCAGAAACCTGATTTGGCAGAGGAAATGTGTGAAAATTTTTGTCAGGAGCTAAGGGCAGAGGGAATAAATGTAGAACAGGGTGTTTTTGGGGCCGATATGCAGGTTAGTTTAAATAATGATGGCCCGGTTACGTTCTGGTTGGATTTTCCACCTGACTGAAAAATTCGATTTTCAGATCTGTTAAACCTAGATTCGGCAGTTGGCGGTGCGTGCATGGCGTAAGATATTGGTTTATCAGGTGTATCAGGGGAAATCGCGGACACCTTATTGGTGATAAGACTTTCCCCTGATATGCCTGGTGAATCAATAGCTTGCGTCAGGTGCGTGGCGACAACTGCCGAATCTAGGTTAAAGAGAGTCAAAAATAATTGACTATCAACAGGGGTTGACTAGTTGAAAATTATGTTTTTCACCACCCTTAATCTGGATTAAATAAGGCTATTTTTTTTCGTGACAGTGTGAAAGTTATTCACAGTTTATAATTTATACACTGTTTGATGCTTTTTTTATTTGCCAGCACAAATGTAATGAAATTGTTAATGTGAAGTGTATCTGTAACTTTTTGATTAACAAGGAAAATATAGGAAGGTCTTTGACTTTACAGAGCTTTTTTTAAATGGTCGTAACTGCCGAAAAGCCAAGGGTTTTCCACCTTTATCCAAATTTTATCCACAGATTTATCCACAGGTCAAACAGGAGATGAACATGGCTGTAGAACGTACTTTTTCCATTGTAAAACCAGACGCTGTTGCCAAGAATTTAATTGGGCAAATTTATGCCCGTTTTGAGGCTGCAGGTTTGAAGATTGTTGCATCACGTATGGTCCATTTAAGCAAGGCTCAAGCTGGTGAATTTTATGCGGTTCATAAGGAGCGTCCTTTTTATAATGACCTTACCGATTATATGAGTTCTGGCCCTATTATGGTGCAGATTTTAGAGGGTGAGGGGGCAATTTTGAAAAACCGTGAGGTTATGGGGGCAACCAACCCTAAAGAGGCAAAGCCTGGAACTATTCGTGCGGATTTTGCTGAGAGTATTGAGGCCAACGCTGTCCATGGTTCTGATGCTCCAGAGACTGCTGCTGTTGAGATGGCTTTTTTCTTTAATGGCACACAGATTTGTAGCAGATAGTTGGGATAGGCAAGTTCAAACTTGCTATTGTACTAATTAGTTAAACCAGCTAGCGAAAGAGCATAAGGGATAAACTTCTTATGCTCTTTTTTTTCTAAGCTACCCATTTTGTAGATTGTATATAGTAAATTCAAGCCAAAGTTGGTCAAAACGTAATAGATTTTATTGTTAGGGGTGCAGGGGAATTATTTCCCTGCTGGGTTTGGGCAAAGCCCAAGGTTTTGCCTTTGTTTTTAATCCTTTGCATTCAAAAGCGTGGGGGTTTGGGGGCCTGCAAGGCCTCCCAAGGTTTTGACTTTGTATAATTTTAATTTGAATTCACTATGTATATATGAATCGTAGGAACAAACTTCTAACTATCTTTGTAATTTAATTGTTTTTGCAGACAAAATCAATGTATTACGTGTATTTGTAGGAGCAAACTTGCAAGCGAAGGTTGTACCTGAGAACTTCGTGAGCAAGCTAGTTCATATCATTTAAACGCCATATTTTGATTTTTAGTTAGTTGTCTAAAATCCATATGTATACATATGGTCCGATGGTTGTTTGCTACTAAAGATTCTGGGTAGTTAATGAAAGGAATTTATTAATATTTTTACCTCTACCCAGATAGCCATCAAGTATGAACAATAAGAGCATTAGACTAACCAGTTTAAGTCGTGAAGAGTTAGAAACCCTGATTGTTGACGAATGGGGTGAAAAACCGTTTCGTGCAAAACAGCTATGGTCATGGTTATATGTTAAGCTGGTAAGTGAAGTCGGTGATATGACGGACCTCTCCAAGTTATTCAGGGCAAAGCTTGTGGAGGTTTGCCAGCCTTTGGCTCCAAAAGTAGAGTCCCAGCAGACCTCAAAAGATGGCACTATTAAATGGCTTTTATCTTTTGTTGATGGTCAACAGATAGAGACAGTTTATATACCGGAAGAGGATCGGGGTACTTTGTGTGTCTCTTCACAGGTGGGCTGTAGTTTGGCTTGTCCTTTTTGTAATACCGGAACCCAAAAATTGGTGAGAAATTTAACCACCTCTGAAATAGTGGAGCAGGTCACATTTGCCAGATCTCAAGTGGAGTCCCAAGGGCAGAGGTTAACCAATATTGTTCTTATGGGTATGGGGGAGCCTCTTTATAATTATGATGCTGTTAAAAAGGCTGTAAAGATTATTTTGGATAGTTCAGGATTGGCTATTGGAACCAGAAAGATAACCTTGTCCACCTCCGGTATTGTACCAAAAATGGTGCAGGCTGGTTATGATCTAGGGGTAAATATAGCGATATCATTGCATAGTGTTAGGGATGAAGTTAGGGATGAGCTGGTACCAATAAACAAAAAATATAATCTAGCAGCATTGCGTAAAGGGGCCAGTGAGTATCCTTTAAAAGGGAACAGAAGCATAACCTGGGAGTATGTAATGTTGGATGGTGTTAATGACTCCCCAGATGATGCCAGAGAGTTGGTGAAATATCTAAAAGGGATACCATCAAAGGTCAACTTGATACCTTTTAACCCTTGGCCTGGAACACCCTATAAACCATCATCGGCGAAAAAGATAGAGCAGTTTCAGAATATAGTTGGTAATAGTGGTTTGGTAACGGTTATTAGAGAGAGAAGAGGAGAAGATATCCAAGCTGCATGTGGTCAGCTCAAAGGGGAAAGAGATAAAAGTTGATTACAGCATTAGCGAAGTGTAGATATATATTTATAATATGAGCTACCATAAAAAAAACACCACAAATTCATCCACCCAACCCCAAAACCAACTCACAGTTGCTGCCGCTTATTTACAAGCGGTAGATCATTTTAATATAAAACAGTATGAAGCAGCCGACCAGCTTTGTACTGCTATTATTAAAGCGCAACCCAACCACATTGATGCAATTAACTTGCTGGGTGTTGTTGCCCAACAGATTAACCGCCACGACTTGGCTGTGGAGCAGTTTAGCAGTGCTATAAAAATTGCTGATGACACAGAGCTTCTCCATTATAATCTGGGGCTTTCTCTTTTACAGCTAGGACAAATTCAAAAAGGTATTGCCAGCCTACAAAGAGCTATCGCGATTCAGCCCGCATATTATGAAGCTCTTAACAGTCTTGGTTATGCTCTGTATGGTGAAGATAGGTTGGATGAAGCAGTTAAATATTTGCAAAAAGCAATATCCATAAAACCAGATTATCTAATAGCCTACAACAATCTTGGCAATGTCTACTTGGCTAAAGGGGAGTTTGATAAGGCGGTAGACTTTTATCAAAAATCTCTATTAATCAACTCCGACTATAGCGAAGCCCACAACAACCTCGGCAATGCTCTGTTAGCCCAGGGCAAGTTGGAAGATGCCAAAAGCAGCTATAAAAAGGCAATATCAATAAACCCTGTCTATTTAGAGGCTTATAACAATCTTGGTAATGTTTATAAAGAGCAGGGAGATTTACTTGATGCGGTTAAATGTTTGCAAAAAGCCATAGCCATAGATCCACAATTTGTCCAAGGATATTTTAATCTGGCAAATATAATGGGAGAACAGGGTAAGCTTGATGATGCAGTTGAAAATTATCGTAAGGCCATAGAGATAAAGCCGGATTTTGTCGAGGCCTATGGCAACCTTGGCAATATATTGAACGATCAGGGTAAGTTTGAAGAGGCAACTCAATATTATTTACAGGCAATCAAGATTGATCCTTATAATATTAATGCCCATGTCAACATTGCAGGTATCAAGAGATATTCTAGTATCGCTGAGGTAGATAGTTTAAAGACTCTTTTGGCGAAAAGCACCACCGCCAAGGAGATATCTCTGCTTAACTTTGCCATTGCCAAAGGTATGTTTGATCTGCAACAACAGTCAGATGGGATTAAATATTATCTAGAGGGAAACAGAGTCCATAGAGGGACATTTGAATTTGCTATTGCTGAGACAAAAAAAACATTTGAAAAATTTATAAACCTATTTGATAAAGATTTTATAGATGTAAAAAAAGGGATTGGTGTAGCAGATGCCACCCCAATATTTATACTTGGCATGCCCCGTTCTGGTTCAACCTTGATTGAGCAGATACTCTCCAGCCATCCAGATGTTCATGGGGCAGGGGAGCTGCCTTATCTAGAAGAGGCACTGTTGCAAAATTCAGCAGCAAAAACAGTTGATGAAATACCTGAAATGGTAACAGCTTTAAATGTGGATGATGCTAAAAATATTGCCGATAAATATATTGAATATATACGCAATATTGATTCAAAAACAAAATATATAACAGATAAGATGCCGGGCAATTTTGTATATATTGGCATTATTAGAATGTTACTACCCCATGCAAAAATCATCCACTCTGTGCGTTGTGCCGAAGATACCTGTTTTTCAATTTTTCGTGAAAATTTTAAGCAGTTCCACCCCTATGCCTATGATCTGACAGAGCTTGGTCAATATTACAGGTTATACACCAAGATGATGGCCCACTGGCACGCCCTGTTTCCTGGGGCAATATATGATATCCATTATGAAAATTTAACGCTAAACCAAGAAGATGAAACTAAAAAGCTGTTAAAATATTGTGGTCTGCCGTGGGATGATAACTGTTTGAAATTTTACAAAACCAGCAGAAATGTAAGAACAGCGAGTAACTATCAGGTACGACAACCCATGTATACAAGCTCCATAAATGGCTGGAAACCGTTTAAAAAGCAACTAAAACCCCTTATTGATGCCCTTGGGGATTTGGCTTCTGACTTTTAGGCTTTAGCTGAATTGAATTATTTGTTTTGAAATATACCAGAAAATATGTACAGTATAGATGTACAAGTTACCTTTTGTCAGGAGAAGACCGTGCAGGTGATTTCATATACAGAGGCCAGAAAAAAGCTGAAATCTGTTTTCGACCAAGTTGTTGATGATGCAGATACCGCTATTATTACCCGGCGTAAGGGTGGTGATATAGTTGTTATGGCAAAACAGGACTATGATGGACTTATGGAGACTCTGCATCTTCTTGGCTCCCAGGCAAACAGAGAGAATTTAGATAAATCAATTGCGCAATATCGGTCTGGTACGGTAACAAAAGATCAACCAGGAGCATCGTTTGGTCTATGGGGTAGATGGTGATACTATTACCATTATATCTTGCCGTTACCACTATTAATATCTGTTATAATTTGGTTTTTCTCTCCTAAGGATTTTACAATAACACTCTCAAAAAATCGTAACACTTCCACATTTTTATCAGCTCTGTCTGCTAAATTTCTAAGTTTATCACGTCGGCTTTTGTACAGTTGTCTGTTTTGCGACTCTTTAGCCAGCTTTACAGCAATATTTATATACTCTTGCCTGTTTTGGGCAATGGTGTCTGTTAGGTCTATCTGGTGTAACAGTCCAGCAGCCAGCCTTTGCCGCATAAATGTTCCCTCAAGGGTAACTATTGGCAAACCCATATTCACTGCTTGTCTGGCGGTTGTGTAGCCAGAAAATGCAGGGCAATCCAGGTAGATGTCACATCTTTTTAATAGAGCTAAAAATTTATCGTTAGCAAGCCAAGGCACTATATGCAAATAACTGTCTGGATTTAAGCCATTTTTTTGAAATTCACTACCCATACGCTTGATGATATTATCTGTAGCCCATGGTAGTTTTTCATCCACAATTATCAAAAAACTACATGTACCGACTGTTTTGGCAATTTGGGCAAACAGATAATCATCTTCTGGGTGAAATTTAAACGATTTTTGACAGATGATAAAAACTGTGCCTGACAAACCTGTAAATATTTTGTCTATCTCCGGGTGTTTAGCTGTTAAATCGTGTTGTGTTGGCAAGGGTTCGGTACAACAACCTGTACCGGGTAGGCAGATTAGTTTTTCGCTATAGTGTGTCTGGGCGGTTGTAGCATCGGTTTCCAACAGCTCTCCTGAGAAAAACAAATCAATAGTTGGCAGACCACTGGTTATGGGGTGGCCCCAGCCCACTGCCTGTAGGGGAGCTGTGCGGTGTAGGGCGAGAAAAAGGGTTATGGAATCCATGGCTAATTCAGGAAAAAAGACCACATCCGGCCTGTCTTTATGAAGCATCTCAAGCCAAGAGGATTTATGGCGATCTTCACTTCCTAGTTTCCGATAGCAATCCGCTTTTATTTGCGCCCATTGGGTCTCATCATCACTGATATTGCTTGTATTATATAAAAATAGCTCAAAACGATCTCTATTAAGATGGCGAACAATACCCTTTAAAACAATTTCCCAAACTGAATGTCTGCGAATATGGTTTGAGACTATAACAATGCGTATTTTTGCTCTGTTTTTTATTAAAGGCTTTGTTGATTCTGTATTGGCAGCAATTAAATCCCCATAACGAGACAGTTGATTTACATGATTTTTTGGCAGGTAGGCAATATAAAATATCGGCATGTTGCTTACCTGGATGGCAAGTTCATGCTGTTTTGGTTTGTTTTGTTTGATCCAGTAATCTAACTCGTTGATAAAAAGATTGAATTTTTCTAAAGATCCATTACAACTAGCACTATCTTTATGAAAAATGGGAAAGATAATATGTATCTTACGTAAGAGTAAAACCAGACTATCTGGCTGATGGTACAAGGCTCTATCTAAAAGTGAGCCAGCCTCTGAATATCTATCGCTATTATGGAGATATAATAACAGGTTGCACCATGGGTTTAAATATTTTGGGCTGAGGGTAACAGCCTTTTTTAATGATGATAGCAGCTTTTCAACTTCATTGTCTGCCAGGGTGCAAAGTTTACTTTTTGCAAGCAGGGTGAAGCCAATATTATTATGAGCATCGACATAATCAGGCACTATGGAAATAGCCTTTTGATAGCTGACAACGGCATCATCAAACCTGTTTTGCTCATGGAGAGTAAGCCCAAGATTGTTATAAGCCTCTGCATAATCCGGCTTTAGTGCAATAGCTTTTTGAAAGCTGGTAATAGCTTCATCAAACCTGTTTTGCATTTTTAGGATGTTGCCAAGGTTGTAGTGGGCATCACTGTAATCGGGGTTTAAAGCTATGGCCTTATGGTAGTTAACCTCTGCCTCGTCTAGCTTATCTTCCTTAATTAAGAGGTTGCCATATATAAAATAAGACTCAGCATAGTCGGGTTTTATAGCGATAGCTTTTTGTAAGGATAGGGCAGCTTTGTGGAGCATACCCTCTTGTAAAAAAGCTGCTCCCAGACGACAATGGGCGGTATAAAAATTTGGATTAATCTCCACCGCTTTTTCAAGTGAATCAATAGCCTTTTTCATATCTACCAGATGATAGAGAGATGTCGCCAAATTATAGTGCAACATGGCATATCTACCATCAATAGCAATAGCCCGTCGAAATTGCTCCACCGCAAGTTCATGGCGTTCAATTTTCTGAGCTATAAGACCAAGCAGATTAACAGCTTGAACATGGTTTTGATCTTGATGAACTATAGCAGTACAAAGCCCATCAGCCTCAGCAAAGCAACCACAGTTAAAAAAATCAAAAGCCTTTGAATAAGCCTCATCAATTGATATCTGGGTCTGGCTGTTATTTGATGATGATCTGTAGCTAGTCATTCAATTTACAAGTATTTGTTTAGGAAGTTTAAGTTTGCATCTTTATTTGGTATTAATCTTATATTTAATAGTGTATTACAATAGGTCATCATTTTTTGTAATATTATAAAAGAAGATAATTTTGTTTGCTGTATTTGGGGTGAAATAATTTCAGTAAAAAAAATAGATTGCAAAAAAAACATGGTTTTTATAGAATTGCAATTGGAGGCTTTGCTGCCCGCGTGGCGCATTGCCTTTTTTTATGTCCTTTGTTTGGGTATCAAGGATGTAATTAGTTTGAACCCCCACGTATCATAACCCTTTGGGGTTCTATTATGATATTGTAGCTTTAGAACTTCATCCGCGAGGGGTCCTAGTTCATCACGCCTTGATTCTGTCATTTTTGGCAACTTAACACCCCATGAGATTATATAGGCTACTAAATCAGCCACTTGTATTATGGTAGTCAAGTCGCTGTGTACAAACATTGGTTCTGGGATTACCAGCTTAGATCGCTTTCGGCCTTTTTTAGATCGTATAAAATAACTTTCCATCTGTCTGATTAGTAGGTGGCTTTGAGATTTTTCTAGCTCATCAAAGACAACAATTCCCATCTGAGATAGTTGTCTTACATACAAAAAATGATGAAACCTTTCAAAGAGGTAGGTGTAATCTTTACGAAGAATATTTGTTGATTTAATAGGGTTTAAGTGGCTTTCTGGTCGTTGAGCTGACTTTGGAATAATGCTAGCAAAAGCTTTGCAGTAGTGATCTTGGCAAAGTTTGAGAACCCATTCCACATAAGCTAGCTTAGCTTGAGCAAGAGCAGATTGGTCTATCCAACTAGCCGATGAGCCATTTTGAAAAGCGTATAGTGCTCTTTTACACCTTTCAGTATGATTAAATTGAGAATGTTTATTTGCCAAACGATAGGTTTTTCGTTTCAGGATTTTTCGTCCTTTTGCTTCGTCACCTCTTTGCTGATAACGACGAACTCCAAAAAATACTTCTTGTGCCTCCCCAATGGCTTGAATAAGTGGCCAGAGCTGTCTATCCTCAATAGCTACCCCAGCAAGAACCTCATAAGGTGATTCCCTTTGATCCTGTCCACTTTCATCAATGAATAAGAGCCAGCTCACGCTATTATATTACCCTGTCAATAAAGGATCAGTTCTTACACCCACACCAATACTAGCGACTCATTTTTACTGATAATCCCCCATCAGGTTGAATCCGGCCCAGTTTGCTGGGTGGGGGAAGGTTTGTTTTACTGTTTGTTGGGCTTTTTGTAGGCTTTTGGCTTTGTTCATTGTGGAATAGTTTCTGTAAAAATGTTTCATCAATACCGCCGTTGCCAGATCATCAACACGCCATAGGGATGATATCAGAGCGTGGGTTCCGGCGTAGAGAAAGGCTCGGTTCAGGCCGATAAGCTCGCTGCCTTGTAGAGTTCCCAGTCCTGTTTGACAAGCACTTAGTGTCACCAAGTCGGCGTTTATATCCAACGAGAAAATCTCTTTTACCGTTAAGCGTCCTTTTTGTTGGTCTTTGGCAGATAACCATAATGAAGAGAAGAGGGGGTTGATACCTTGAAAATCGCCGTGGGCTGCTATGTGGATAATACCATATTTGCCAATGTTGTTGACTACCCACTCCTTGCTGGCTTTTTTACCCACAAGTAGATCACCATCAGGAAAAGTCCATTGAATACTACTGGCTTCATATTCCGCCAACGGTAGATCAAAATTCAGATTACCAAGATCAGGATTGCCAATAGCCAATATTTTTGTGCGCTTGGTTTTTGTGCGTTTGTTAAATGAATACTCCATGGCAGAGGCCGAAGGAGAGTAGAATAGGGGGTAATCCTCCATTAAATATCTCTGCTTGCCTCGCAAAGCAGAAAAAGAGACAAAATATAACGGGCCGTGGGGAATTATGCCGAGATAGTCAAGATTTGCAATTTCAGGTTCAACAGGTTTGATAAGCCAGTTATAAAGCTGGCTCATGACTTTTTCTACCGGCTCGATATTCTGCATTAAATCTCGATATTCTCTAACCTTTTTGGTTAGTTCTTGTTCGCTAACAGCTACTCGCTTAAATGTAGTACCACCACTTTTTGTTACCCAGATATATAGCTCTTTTTTGGTGAGAAGATAGGCGATAGTACCAACACCTTTTTCCAGCTTGCCCTCAAATTGGGCCAGTGTTAGTGGATTAACCGATATAAAAGCACTAAGCTCAGGATTTTTTTGCAATAGCTCAAGTTGCGCCTCTTCTGCTTTGGCCTTTAGCTGCCTGTATTTTCTGTTTTCGGCTTTACTGGGTTTTTTGCTGGCTGCCAACTCTTGGGCTAAGTTGTCCATCTCTTCAAAAAGCTTGCTAACCCGTTTTAGCTCTAACTCATCCTCTGGTCGTTTTAACTCAATTTTCTGGTTTGCCAACAGATCGATAAAGTTTCTAGAGCGAAATCTCTCTAAATAGTCAAAACCTTTTCTTGTCTCACCCATCTCAACCAACAGGGTGATCATGTTGCGGTAGAGATCCTGTTTATTCTCCTGAAAACTGTTTCTCAGCGCATCAATTTTTAAAGCAGCACGCATACCCTCAACAATGTCGATGGCTCTATCAAAAGCTGCAAACGCCTCTTTTTGCTTGTTTTGCTGCCATAAAATATCCCCCATACCTGCAGAAGCCCGCCAGAGAACCTCTTTTAAATGGAGCTTTTTGGCAAGCGCAAAAGCTTGGCTGTAATAGTCGTGGGCTTTGTCTGCCTTACCCATTTTTTTGTATAGGTTTGCCAACTCCAACTGGGCCTTGCTCTGGTTTATCGGGTTGGATATCTCAGAGCTAATGGTCTCTGATACCGTCAAACGCTCCTCGGCCTCTTCAAGTCGGCCCTTTTGCATAAGTACCATGCCGATGTTTCTGTTATCATAGCTCAAACCCCAAAGGCTTTTCTGCTCGGCATCTATCACCATTGCCTGTTGAAAATTGTACAGAGCATCATCCAGCTTACCAGTTGCTCTCAATACCAGGGCTTTGTTGTTGAGGGAGGAGGCAAGCTCCGTTGCCAATTTGTGGCGTTTTGAACTATCGATAGCTTTTTGCAGATGGAGCAGAGCCTTATCATTTTCGTTGAGTGTCCAATATAAAAGACCCCTTGTATTGGCTATCATGATCTCCAAATGGGGTTTGTCGGCATGGTCGGCTTGGTTGCTGGCTTTAACAAGTAGCTTAAATGCCTCTTGATAATCACCTTGAAACCAGGATGTGTTGGCCAGGTAGAGAGAGCCTGTTGCCAATAAAAAAGGATCATCCAGCTTTTGTCCAATATCTATACCCAGGTTGTAAAAATGTTTGGAATTTTTAAAATCACCTGTTTTTTCATAGGTTAAACCAATATCAAACAGGGCTAACGCCTCCCCTGCAATATCCTTGCTCTCTATATATAGCTGCCTTGCTTTGCTAAAAAACTCTCTTGCTTTAAGATATCTGGCTAAACGCAGATGATAGATACGACCAATTCGGCGGAACTGTCCAGCCATGGCCTTTTTGTCACCCTTTAATTGAAACTGGGTAAACGAGATATCAAATGCTGCCAACGCTCCAGAGTATGCCCCCTGGTTCTCTTTGACTATACCAAGTGTATTTGCCCCCTCTGCCAGAATCTCCTTGTTGCCGGTTTTGGCTGCAATTTCCACAGCCTGTTCTAGATTGTGTACCGCAGAGTTATATTTTTCCAACCGGGAATAGAGCATACCCATGATGTTTAAAGCTTTGGCGCGAACTATAGGGGGAGTGTTTTTATCATGGTGGGCCAAAATCTGTTTTTGATGCCAGACAGCCCTATGATATTTACCAAGTTTAAACAGGGTATTAACAGCGGTGCTGGATAGTTGGGCAAAAAGCTCATCACGTCCCGCTTTTTCTATAAGCACCAATGCGTTTTCTATGTGGGTAACTGTTGCTTCTAAATCATCTTCACCATATGCCTCTTGGGCCATGGCAAGCTCTTCATCAAACAGCTCTTCTGCTCTCTCTGCCATCTGTTCTTGGTCTATGCCAGCACTGCCATAAAAGGTGAAAGGGTTGTCGTGCCAGCTTTTTTTGTTCTCTTGCCAGGTTCTGTTTATTGCTGCTAAAGCAGGATATTGTGTGACATTACCAAGATAGCTCTCAATAGATTTTTTTATCTCTTTTTGCGAAAGGGTGCGGTTGGCAAAAATAACATGTGGAAAACCACTGCGAATCAAAGCTGTTGCCAACAGCTGCCGTTCTTCTGTGTCAACTCCTGTGGGGTCGGTTAAAAAGAATGTGTGACCAGCAGGAAAATAGAAATCCCTTAACTGTATCCTCTCTTTAACCCGGTTGTTCTCACTTGCTGCAACGGCCATTCTGTCAAATGGGGTAGAAGCTATAAATATATTGCTTGAAGTTACCTCTTCCAGATCATCTTTATGGGTTCCCACCACAGGGATATCTACTATAAGCATAGGAGTTTTGGGCGTGATTTCCTTGAGCTTATGTTTGCCAACCTGCACGATACGGTTGAAAAAGAGACCCTGACCAGGGGTGCTGGGCAGAATATCCAATAGAGTTTGCAGATGGGAAACTGCCTTGTT
This sequence comes from Magnetococcales bacterium, assembly GCA_015232405.1. Lineage (GTDB taxonomy): Bacteria > Pseudomonadota > Magnetococcia > Magnetococcales > JADFYX01. The sequence goes on from JADFZS010000069.1 coordinate 19,963, forward strand.
TTCAATTGGTAGGCCGTGAGTGATGTTATGGTTATCACTTACAACAGAAAGATAAACTTGCTTTGCTTTTGCAAGTGCTTGTTTAAGCTCCTCACCATCAATTCCACCATCACTGTTTAGTTTTGCATAATAGAGCTGCTCTCCATCATTGAGAAAAACATGGTTATTTTTATAACCGGAGACAACCTTTAAATAGGGATGTTCAGGAGATAAAAATTCAGTAACTGCATCAACCTCCAAGTTGGTAAAAAAGCGGATGGCTTGGGGATGGTTGTCCAGACCATCAAAAAGTTGCTCTTCTAATTGCTCTTTTAACTGTTGGCTCTGTTCTAGGTTATAATCTTTCAAGGATTTTTTTAGAGCATCCAACGTGAAAGCCACAGGTGAGCTGTCAGGATCTATACCACTTAGAAAAAACTCTGCCCCCAGTTTATCGTTTAGCTGTAGAGCCGATTTGTACATTTGTAACGATTCTACCACCACAAATAGGGATTCATAATCGTCTGGTTCCAGAGCAAGGTCAGCCAGCTGTTTTATTAATCGGTTATAAAATGGGCTAAGTACCTCTGCGCTATTTTTCTGGGCAATAGATGCTGGATATGCTGTGGCCTGCATTGCTGCTTCATGTAATAGCTCTTTTTTTTCTATTGGGTTATCACTGTTTTCTCCCCTAATCAGTGTGTATACCCAGCTAGATTCCGAAAAGCCTGAGTCTATCAAACCATTTAATTTTGCAAGTAGCTTGTTGGCAGATTGGCTTTTACCAGCTAAAGAGGCAATTGTCAGACGGTTTAGTTTAAGCCTGATGGAGTAGTTTAAAATCTCTTGGGTAGAGAATAGTTTTGTATCTGCCAGCCGTTGTTCTGCTTGGCGATAGATCTTGTCAGCCTGGGATTTAAGTTTAAATAATTTCTGCCAACCCGCTGTTGCCCGTTCTATCCTGTTGCCATGTTTAACGGGCAGAGGATCAGATGCCATGGTTACCAGTAGATAAGCCAGATTGCTCTCGGTAAAAAACTGGGTTTTTGTGGCTTTTGTCTCCGGCTTTTGAGTTGTGACTACTGTATACAGTTTTTCTATCAAAAGAGGGTCAACGGCTTGGTTTGCCTCAACCATCTCCACCGCAATTTTGGATAGATTGTATAGATTTGTCCTAACACCGTATTCTAGGTTGAGTTCTTGGGCCAACTCCAATGATTTAAGGCTGTTTTTAAGGGCATAATCCCAGTCACCCAATTTAAAAGCCAATAGAGAAGCTCGGTTGAGAGTAACCGCTTGTTCTCCCAATGTTCCTGGGTCATCATCACCACCAATATAGAGATCCAGTTTCTTTTTATAAAAATAGAGTGATGGTTGTGGCTCTTCTAGTTTTTCATAAACATTGGCAATAAAGCCAAACAGCAGCTTTTGCTCACCTTTTAGATCAAAGCCAAATGCCGCTTTTGACCCTTCTGAACCAACAGCAAATGTTACATTGAAAAAGCCACCACCCTCTTTTTGTTCCTGCTTACCATATTTTGCCAGATAACCAAGGCTTTTGAGATAACTTGCCAAAGCCTTTTTTAGAGCATCACGGTCTGGGTTTTTATCCTTGCTAATTGATTCGTGAAGGTTTGCCCCGATATTTCTCTGTAATAACGCAAGGTTTTTGGTTATACCAAGGGCGAGGTTCTCCTCCAAAGCCTGGGAAAATGCCTCGGCTGCTCTAACATGATTACCAAGAGTCTGATGGGTCAACCCCAACTTTTCCAAAATCTCCAGGCGCAATATTTTTTTATCTTCCGGTAGCAGGTTTAATGCTTTTTGATACTGCTCAACAGCCTCATTTGAATGCTCAGTCTTATAGCAGCTCTCAGCAAAGGTTTTGTGGAGCAGGCTTAAAGAGAGAGGGTCTTGTAGAGGACGGTTGCGACGCTGCCAAATATTGAAAAAACGGTAGGATTCACTGTAATTTTTCAAGGCATGAAATACATTGCCCAAATTCATCAGTAGATCGGCCTCTACCTGTGGAGTTTTAAGAGGGTCGGTCAAAGATAGGGCGGTTTGATAGTGTCTCGCAGCCTTTTCTAAATGGCCTCGTCCTCCACCTCCTTTGATCTCATACTGCTCATGGCTCCAAGCCAGGGTTTGGTGAAAATAGCTAATGTCTGGTCGCTGTTTAACAGCTTTTTGCAGTCGGCTGATAATATCTGAAAAATCCCTGGTTTTGCCATAAGTAAGTGCCAACCCATAGCTGTATCCGATAATAGCATCGTCAGGTGACTCTTTTGCTAACCTGGCATAGCGTTTTATTATCTCTTCACCCCCACCAAGCATAACTTTTGTGGCTATATAACCCCGATGGGCCTCAACCGATTGGGGGTGTTGTTTTATAATTTGTGACAGGGTTTTAGCCGCAACTTTGGCATCCCCGGCATCTCGTAGTTTTACCGCTGCCAACACCCTTTGCAGGGTCATCAACTTAGCTGCTTCTAAAGTGTCATTGGTTTCAGATTGAGGAAGGTTGGCAAGTTTTCCATATGCCTCTGCAGCCCGTTTATGCTCTCCCAAGGTGGCTAGTGTCTGCGCCTTCCACCAGAGGGATCTTAATAAAGCTTGGGTCGAGCTGGGATATTTTTCTTCAACCTCGTTTAATATAGCAACTGTCTTACGGGTTTCGTCATGGTCTTCATATATCTGGGCCATACGTAACAGGGTGGCTGAACCAAGCTGCTCAAGTTTGGGGTTCTCCTGAATTAAATCTCGTAAGGCGGCAATTTTATGTTTATAGTTGCTGCCTCTCTCACTAACCGCAATGGCATAGGCTATGGCTTTGTTTCCCCAAGATGACTCTTCACCAAACTTGTTGATAACATCCATAAAGACCTTTTTTAAGCCTTTATCATTGTTTAAATGTCTATAAACCTTACCACGGCTAAAAAGGGCCTGGGCCTGCATCTGTTGATCATCAAGTTTATCAACTTTTGCCAGCTCCGATAGAGCAGCAATGGAATTGTCCACCAGTAGGTAAAGGGTGCTGGCCTCAATATGGGCCATGCCTAATAGTTGAATATTTTTACCATGTTTGCGGCTAAACTTTTTTTCTACTCCTAATATTGCCTTAACACCATCGTTAACCAGCTCCCTAAGTTCAGGACGGCTGGAACGTTCCTTTTGTCGGTGTATTTTTAGGCTGATGGACTGAATTTCAGCTACGGCACCAGCAACGCCATCTTTTTTGCCAACGGCATTGATAATCTGTTCAGCTCTATCAAACATCTTTATAGCTCTGAGTTGAGCTATATATTCCAACTGCAAAAGGTGGAGTGTTTTTGGAGTTAGTTTTTCGGGATTGGCGACAAGGTTACCAAGAATCTGCAAACCAAGATGAATATCTCCCCTGGTAAATGCTGCACCAGCTTTGGTTTGGGCTTTATCTGAATTGTTATAGGTTTTAAAAAAGCTCGGTAAATCTATTTTGATGATATTGCCCGATTCACTATCGGAGTAAAATAGCACTCCGGCAACCACAACTGGATGTTGGTGAAAACCTCCCCCTTTACTCAGCCTGTATTGCTCAGAAATATAGGGTGGAGTGGGGGATATCTTAGCCATCCATATTGAGGAGTTATCATCAACACCCAAAAGGCCGTCTCCAGAGCTATCATGTTCGTAATGGGTATAATAGATGGTGTTTTCATTAGCAAAATAGGGGTTGGAATCAAGACCCGATCCGGCGGTGATTTGAACTTTGTCCTCGGGTTTTCCTTCTGGCAGCAGATAGAGTTTACCGTTTAGGGCGCAGACAATATCCTCAACAGCTCCTTGGCTACAAGATGAGGCATCCAATAATAGAACCTCTTCTTTATTACTGTTTAAATCAAGACGCATAACAGCCTGTTTGGTAACAGCAGATGCCAGCCGGGTATAAAAAATAGATCTACCATCACGGCTCCAGACTGGGGCCGATTGACCATGATTTTGATCTGTTAGCTGTTTTTTCTCCCCACTGTTAAGATCCAGTAGGTGGATATCACCACGGGGGTCACTCTCAAAGGCGACATATAACAGCTGGTTGCCTTTGCTGTTAAGGGCCGGGAGATCGTCTGTTGCAGGGTGGTTGGTCAGTTGTTGGGGAATGCTGTCAGCACCGGGAGAGAGATCTTTTAGCCATATCTCCCTATTACCACTTCGCTGTGAGACAAAAGCCATATAACGACCATCAGCTGACAGTGAAGGACCATAGTCAACTGCTGGATGTACCGTTACAACTTTGGCAAAACTGTTATCGGCTCCTAAAACCAACATTGCCAGAAATGTTAAAATTTGCAGACATAATAGAGCTTTTTTTTGCCCTGTCGGTCTGCAAATAGATCTGGCAGTTGGAGGTGAGCCTAAGTGGTTTTGCCTCTGTTTTACTGGTACAACTGCCCGATTTTGCTCTATTGAGAATTGCCTTTTGTTTGCCATGAGCCGTCCTCTTTTTGGATTGCAACACCAGCTAATGCTTTATCTCTATTCATAGCCGAAAAGATGCTTCGTACATGGGGAAGATCTTTTTTTGCTAAATTTTCATCAGTCTGGATAATCCGCAGCATGATAACTTCTCGATCTGCATTCTCTTCTGCGACTAAATTTTTTATAAATGCCCTTTGGGATTTATTGACCTTGTTTGGTTTTAGAAGGGTTACTCCCCCCTGGTTGTTTTCGCCAATAATTCCAGCTAGTTTATAACGTTCAAGATCGTCTAGATTAAAAGCTGCCCTCTGCATAGCTCTAACTACAGCTTGCCTGCCTTCCGGTAGAGGATCACGTTTTATGATATTGCCTTGTGGGTCGATAGCTCTAACCGAGGTTAGCAGCATGACATCTTGATTTAGCTCTGCATAGCTACCCAGAACCTGATTTTCCAAGGCGGTTCGTTCATCAACCAAGGTCACCTCTAAAAGAGGACCGTTACTGCATCCGGCAACAAGTAGAAATGTTGATGATATTAAAGCTAATTTAGTTTGATAGAATATTTTCATTGTCATCCAGGTTAAATTGACCTGCCCCCATGAGTTTAAGCAGTTGCGTTAGTTGGGCAACTGGGGCCAATAGCTCTTTAAAACTGTCAAAACTTCCCAATACTCCCATAGGTATGCGATCTATCTTTAAGGTAGATAACAGACCATCGCTAAAATCTATCTGTAGTTTAACTATTCCTTTGAGTAATTGGAAATGTAAACGGGATGGGTTGGCTAAATTTATTTTTGATCGCGCATTTATAATGGCAGGGTTGCTCTGTTTTGGATCAAGGGAGAGCAAAAGCCTGTCTGTTGCTTCTCTACCAATTTTGGTAAAAATCAAGGTCAGCTCACTACCACCCCAATCGATCTGACCATCATCTTTTTGAAAAACAAAACTGTTACGGCTAACAAAACTAACACGGCTATCACCGGGAATCTGCTCAGATTTGGGCAACAGATTGTTCAATTTCAATTTAACCCCTTCCAAGTTCAAACGGATATTTGGTTCGCCTCCACCTTGCACCATAACATCTCCTGCCATTGTGCCATCCAATAGACGACAAGAGAGATTTTGCATCCTTAAGATATTTTCCAAAAACCCAATCTGACCGCTTATCTCTTCTAGCTTTTGTCCACCCACAGTAATGGATTGTATGTGGATACCTTTTTTTCCACCCAGCAAAGAGATAGGAGCTGTTATTGTTTTAGCCAGAGAGAAACCAGCCGATTTTTTTTTATCACTTACCGGAGCCAGTGTTTTTCGCAAAAGAATATCACCACTACCCCCTTGCATATTGAACCCCGGCATTTTAATGGCTACATTTTGAATGTTGGATTGAACTTTTAACCGGATCTTACCCTGCTCTTTTTTTAGTAGGTCCAACTTTAGGCTGGTTTTGCCTTTTCCATCTATATTTAAACTTTGCAATAGCGGTTTCTGTTTTTTCAAGTCAACTAAAGCCTGGCTTTTAAGCTCCACAAACATGGGGGCTATTAGATCCATCAGGTTATTGGGGTCATACTCACCACTCAATATAGGTTGCAAGCCAGAGATTTTTCCTCTGGTGCTGAGTTTGGCTCCAGGTATAGATGTCTCTAACTGGGTTATCTTGATCATATCCATCTTCTGGCCCTGTAAGGCGATTTTAAATGATGGATTTTTTAGTTGGGAAAATTGTGAAGATCCGCTAGTTGTGACTTTTTTTGCTTTTAAAAGGGCTTTTAAAGAAAATTTATCTCGGGCTTTTGGGTTTAGCGCAATGGCTATATCCATATCTGCTTTGGTTAATCGATTCTGCTTGTAACTTGTTGATATATCGCTACCTGTCAATTTCAGATTAGCTTTAATGGGTAGTTTTCTACCTTTCCAACCAGTCAGGTGAGATAGTTTACCTGAAGCGGTAGCTGCTAAACCTATTTTACCATGGGAGTTGGCAAAAATTGCAATACCATTGCTATATGCCAAATGGGCCATCTTGCTTAAATCTAGTTTGCCAAGGTTAAGGGATGCATTAAAGCGGTCACTTTTTTTGTTGAAGCTACCTGAAGCCTTGAAATCCACCATTTTACCTGCTGATATCTGTAATTTATCAAGAAAATAGTGACTACTGCCCTGTTTGGCTCTAGCTTTGGTATCTATTGCTAAGTTTGCAATGTTAAAGCTATTTTGCGGATCTTTTAAATGCAGTTTATCCACCCCAACAGTTATTTTGCCACTGTAGTTGTTTGC
>JADFZS010000006.1 GCA_015232405.1 Magnetococcales bacterium
GAATTTATCGGCTCCTCTTCTTCGCTCATGTTTTATCCGTTCGTTTTCCGGGACGTACTCTCCTTGCGGCCAAGCGGGGCCGTTTACCGGCTCGCCCAGGTCGGCCCGCCGCAGCCGCTCGCGCACATCAAGCAGCCGCCCCACCAGGCCCGGCTCGGCCTCGGCGTAGGCTTTTGGATCTTCCACGCGGGTTACGACAATTCCCAACAGCTCGGTAATGGCGTTACCAACTGAATTTTGTGATATGGTAACAATAAGGCGACCTTTGCAATCTCTATATATCAACTGTTTATAGGCCGGATGCCAGCGTACCTCATTGGCAAACTGGGGGTCGTTTATCACCTCTAGTCGTACCTCACGGGCCACTCTGTGGAAATCGTTGTTAAACAGTAGGACATTTTCCACCTGATCAGGAAAATAACACTCCTTGGGTATGCTGATATCCCTGCTGGCTACAAGTTTGAAAAAAGTGCGATAAAAATCCAAAAACCCTTTGAGAATAAGGTCGTATTCTTTCCAAAAAATGGGGTTTTTCAAACTTTCGCTACCACCTGTAATCTCCCAACTTGGCAGCCCTTGGGGGTAGCCGGTTATTAGTAGTCGTGAGGTGTCCGAAGATATGGGTTTTAGTATTTCAAGCTGCAGTACCTCAAGAAACCTATGATATACATCGCTTAAATGTTTAAGAAAAAGACCATGATGACCGCCATCTGTTAAATTTGGATTGTTGGGGTCTGCCTTTTTGGCATCTTTGAGTAGTTTTTGTGGATATACGATAAAATGGTTGTGGATCATACGGATACTGGGAACACCGGGTTTGTTTATGGGCCATGTCGGGTCGAGGCTGGCCTCACCACAAAACACCAGATGTTTCTCTGGGTCGGGATAGGTTTCCAACATATAATCAAAGATGGTTTGTGACATTCTGCTCCAGGTGAGAGCCTCCTTTTTTGTCAGTTGATCACGGCGCACAGGTCGTCCCAGGGGGTCTAGAATATGTTGCGATGTATCAAAAATAATGGATGTATCAAACTCCAGACTGTGACCTATGGCTTTGCGATACAAAAGAAAATTCTCAGGTGTTCGCAGCAGTCCATTTTCTTCAGTTAGGTTTCTGAGATTATTGGCACTATTGAAAAATTCATTTTTTCCCATACCTTCGGGAACAGAAAGGGGAATTGGGCGAAAAGGTGTTACTACTTCTCGGGGCATACTTGGCATTGTTATCTCCATATCCATAGCCTAACTTATTAACTAAAAAATTATTTTATAGCAAATGCAGCGACTATTCAATAGCTTTAGTATAAAAGGCAAAAATAGCATTTTTAGATGACATTGCATTTTTTGCTAAATTACCCTATAATTCATTTGTAATTGAAAACAAGTTTTGCGGAGTCGATAACATATGCCTCCACCAGTTTCATCCCAGAAATCAACAACTGATGAACCACAAATAATGGCAACTAAGAGCAGCACACTTCTACCGTTTATAAAGCGGTTGAGCCTGCCCAATTGGTTCAAAATAGTTAACCGTAAAAATGTAAGCAAGGATTTTCTGGCAGGGTTGACAGGGGCGGTGGTGGTTCTTCCTCAGGGGGTGGCTTTTTCTGCAATTGCTGGCCTGCCTCCCCAGTACGGTCTCTATACCGCTATGGTTCCCCCCATAGTTGCCGCACTTTTTGGTTCATCATTTCACCTGATATCCGGTCCAACAACAGCTATTTCAATTGTTGTCTTCTCCACCCTGGCTCCTCTGGTTGCTCCCGGCAGTCCTGAGTTTGTCGCCATGGCTATAACTCTAGCTTTTTTGGTTGGTTTTTTTCAGCTAGCCATGGGGTTGGCCCGTATGGGTGGTGTTATAAACTTTGTCTCTCACTCTGTGGTGGTGGGTTTTACCTGTGGTGCTGCAATTCTTATTGCCACCAGCCAACTAAAACATCTTTTTGGTCTTGAGCTGCCCCGAGGTGCAGCATTTCTCCACACCTGGATAACCCTGTTTAAATCATTTATGGATATCAACCCCTATGTCTTGACGGTGGGATTGATAACATTGCTTAGCTCAATTATAATAAGGAGGTTTTGGCCCTTTCTACCCAACATGTTATTGGGCATGGTGGCAGGAAGTCTGTTGGCAGCCTGGTTTGGGGTTGAAGAGCACAACATTGCCCTGGTAGGTGAAATACCGGCTGGTCTTCCACCTATATCAATGCCGGATCTCTCCTTTTATATGATTAGGGAGCTTTCGTCAGGAGCTTTGGCTATAGCCCTTCTGGGTCTGGTGGAGGCTGTCTCCATTGCCCGTTCGGTTAGCCTGCAATCTGGGCAGCGAATTAAAGGCAGCCGAGAGTTTGTCGGGCAGGGGTTGGCAAATATCACAGGCAGTTTTTTTTCCGCTTATCCATCATCGGGATCATTCACCAGAACCGGGGTGAACTATAAAGCTGGAGCGCAAACCCCATTGGCGGCGGTATTTGCGGCATTTTTTTTGGTGGTTATCATACTCCTTGTCGCCCCTTATGCAGCCTATTTGCCCATGGCTGCAATGGCTGGGGTTATTCTGCAAGTTGCCTATAATCTCATTGATGTTAAACATATTCGTAAAATTATAAAATCCACAACCCCTGGTACAGCGGTAATGACGGTAACATTTTTGTCTACCCTGTTTTTGGAGTTGGAGTTTGCCATTTATGTGGGGGTTATGCTCTCACTCTCACTCTATCTAAACCGTACTTCACAACCCAAGGTGGTAAGTATAGTCCCGGACCCGAACTCTCCATGGCGACGATTTGTCACCGATAAAAGTTTGCAAGAGTGCCCCCAGTTAAAGATAGTCCGTATTGATGGCTCCCTCTATTTTGGCTCTGTAGGTCATGTTGAGACACTCCTAAGAAAGATAAGAGAGAAAGAGCCAGAGCGTAAAAACCTGTTGATTGTTGGCAGTGGGGTTAATTTTATCGATCTTGCCGGGGCAGAGATGTTACGCCATGAATCGGACCAACGGCGAAAACTTGGAGGCAATCTTTTTTTATTTGATATCAAAGATCAGGTTTGCCAGATGTTCCAACGCAGCGGTATTATCGACCGCATTGGTCAGGACCATGTGTTCCAATCCAAAAGGTTTGCCGTTAAGACCATTTTAAGGGAGTATCACGACAAAAAACAGTGCGATGTCTGTCTCCACAAGGTGTTTTTAGAGTGCAACAAACACCAAGAGCCAAAGGTTAAAAACAGGGATGAACTAGAGGAAGACTGGAAAAAAATTCTTTTGGAATAACCGTCAAGCCTGTTTTTCTACAGTCTATCTGCAAGACTACGGTGTACCACCGCTAAACATTGATCCTCTACCGCTATAAGTCCACCTTTTTGGGCAATTTCCATGGCGGTTTGGTTGCTTATTCCACTTTGTAGCCAGAGACATTTGGCTTTAATGGCTACGGCATTACTGGCTATGGGTGGGGTGTTTTCTGAGGCGCGGAAGACATTGACAATATCCACCTTGATATCTGCGGGAATCTCCTTTAGTGAGGGGTAGCTTTGCTCTCCCAATACTGAAACCCCACCGGGGCGAACAGGTATAATCCGGTACCCGGCCTCCTGCATGTATGATGCGATTCTAAATGATGCCCGGTTGGGTTTTGGTGACAGCCCTACAACAGCAATGGTTTTGCTCTCTTTTAACAGGGAGATTATTTCATCTTCACTGGTGTTCATAATAAAATCAACTCCTTTTGTAAACCGACTAAATCACAAGGTAGATAATCCTCCTTGCTCCCCAATGATAAATATTTTTTCCTTTAGTTACAACTCTTTCTGCCCGGCTCCATCATGCCAATGGTCCAAAAAATTCTGTCGTCTCCGGTTGGGGTATGGATCAAGCTGAAACGGCAGGCGACACAGAGGCTGTTTCCCTCGCCAGTTAAAAGGGGCAGGTTGATTCCCTCTATGGTTCCACAGCTTAAAAGTAGGGTGCTAATGGCGGACCAGACAGGCTTGTCTACAGCCAGAGGAGCAACAGATTGTCCAACCCATTTTTCCGGGTCCAGCTCCAGTGCTCTGGCCCCTTTTTCATTCATTGCCAGTATTTTATGGTCATCATCGGGGCTAAACCATATTGCCGGGTCAGTGATATCTTCTGGGTTTAATACCGCTTGATGGGAACGGGCGGAGTCTGCCACCTGTCGTAACAGGTCTGTCTGGGTTAAAAGGCCGATAACCTGACCTTTTTGGTTTACCACAGGCATACGACGGTGTTTGGTCAAAACAAAAAGATCACGGGCCTGCAAAAGATCGGCCTGTTGGGATATGGTGGTGGCATTTTTTGATGCCATTTCAGAAGCCAGGAGATTTGGTCGCCAGTTTGGGTCTACCCGGTAGCGGAGCATATCACCCTCTGTTATCAAGCCGAGATATTGATCCCCATCCATAACCAATACACAACCCCTATGTAGAGATACCATCTGTTTGGCAACCTCCATATATGGAATATCAGGTTTTACAGCAGGGGGGGCGGAAACCACCATATCATCCACTAGATAGTGTGCCATGAGGTTGGAACGGGGCAGGGCAGCCAATATCTGTTTTTCGGTGATACCACCTGAAAGCACCTCATCTTCGTTTAACACAGGAAAACGGCGAAAACGGCGTTGGTAATAGATTTTCAGGAGATCCTGACAGTGGGTATCTTCATGGACGGTCTGGGGTGGAGAGCTTGGCAGATCTCTTATTTTAATCTTCTCCGGGTCATGTCCAGCTACGATCCATTTAATAAAATCATAATCAGTAAGCAGGCCAATCAACGCCATATTATCCAAAATTATGGCAAATCCCGGAGCCTGTCTAACCATACGCTGCCCTGCTTCTAGCAGAGTAGTGTCAGGTGATAAGGTGGCAATATTGGGGAACATGCAGTCACGGACTAGGCTCATTATTTTATACCTTGTTTTTTTCTGATGGTGGCTTCCTGGGTTAAATCAGTTACTATGTCTCAATAATACGGTTATTCGTCCCATGTTTTTTTGACCTTAACACCATAATATCTTAATATCTAGCCTGGATATTTTATCAATTATGGTCATTATCTCATAAAATGTGGTTTGCAAATAAATTTATCTTGGCTGTTGATTGTCTAATTAATAAACAACAGCCAAGATAAATTTTTTCAAGCATCGTATGGAATGGGATAATAGAGAAATTTTTAATTAATATCCCAGCAAGATTTCTAGTAAATAGCAAAAGGGATTTCATGTTAGAAAAAGCTAAAGAGACACTACATTTGGAGGCGTTGGCAATTGAAAAGTTGGCTGAACGGTTGGACTCCACTTTTGAAGATGCGGTAAAATTGATGTTATCCTGTAAGGGTCGGGTAGTTGTTACAGGAATGGGAAAATCGGGTCTGGTTGGTCATAAAATTGCTGCTACATTGGCAAGCACTGGAACCCCTGCTTTTTTTCTTCATCCCGCCGAAGGCAGCCATGGTGATCTTGGTATGGTGGTCTCCAATGATGTTATGATTGCTCTGTCCAACAGTGGCGAAACAAGTGAGGTTATCTCCCTTCTACCAGTTATAAAACGCATGGATGTTCCCCTTATTGCCATGGTGGGTGAGTCGGAATCAACCCTGGGTAAAATGAGCGATGTAATTCTTGATGTCTCTGTCGAACGCGAGGCGTGTCCCATGGGGCTGGCTCCTACATGTTCAACAACCACAGCCATGGCAATGGGTGATGCTCTAGCGGTAGCTCTGCTGGAACAGCGAGGTTTTGGCCCGGAACAGTTTGCCTTTTTCCATCCTGGAGGTGCCCTTGGTAGAAGGTTGTTGTTAAAGGTTTATGATCAGATGCACACAGGGGATAAAATCCCCTTGGTCAAAGAGGATGATCTGGTAAAAGATGCCATGGTCGAAATGACCGATAAAAAATTTGGTATGACAGGTGTGCTTGATAAAAATGGAAAACTTAGCGGTATTCTCACCGATGGTGATTTGCGCCGTAGTATGGTAGGGGCAAGGGGTCTGCTCTATCTACAAGTATACGAGATAATGACTCGCAACCCCAAAACCATCAGTGATGATGCCCTGGCGGTGGAGGCGGTCAAAATCATGGAAAAATCTAAAATCACCTCACTGTTTGTAATGGATGAAAATGATGAGTTGCTGGGACTTATCCATCTCCACGATCTTTTGGAAGCGGGGCTGATGTGAGTAAATTCACTGACAAAGCCAGCAATATCAAAATGGTGGCGTTGGATGTTGATGGCGTTCTCACCGATGGTGGAATTATTTATGATAATGATGGTATCGAGTCCAAGCGGTTTTCGGTACGAGATGGCCTAGGTATAAGGCTACTGCTGGATTCAGGTATAAAAGTTGGTCTTATTACTGCCAGAAAATCAGCTATCGTTGAAAAAAGGGCTAAAGAGCTATCTCTATCTTTTGTTCATCAGGGGATAAAGAAAAAATGGCCCTGCCTTTTGGCAGAGTTGGAAAAAGAGCAGATCACTTCTGCTCAGTGCGCCTTTATGGGGGATGATCTCCTTGATCTACCAATTTTAACCAAGGTTGGTTTAGCGGCTGCCCCTGATGATGCTGCACATGAGGTGTTGGAGCAGGTCCATTGGGTGGCTGATAAAGCGGGTGGTCAAGGAGCAGTTAGGGATCTGGCAGAGATGATATTAAAATCTCAAGGTAAATGGTCCGATATTGTCTCTGGGTTGGTTGCTAAATGAGCTACTCTGTAAATCGACGTATGGCCCGTTCCATGGGCTGGAGTCAACTTCGTCGTTCAGAGATAGCAAAAAGATCAAGCCTGACTGCCTGGATTACTCCTTTAAAGTTTTTTTTTCTGGCGATAGTCGTTATTATGTTAGCAGCGATAATATGGTATCTCAGAATACCAGTTGGGCTGGTTGTAGACCTGGATGATAGCGTACACCTCAAACCAGACAGCGCTCCTGTTAATCTAGCCACCAAGATCCATCTAGAGCAGTTTGACGGGTCTCGTACCCAATGGACATTAGATGGCGTCAGTGCCAGGTGGGAAAGTGAAAAGGTGGTTGTTGTGGAAAATCCCGCTCTTGTTGTGTTTCGTTTGAGTGGTGAGAAGATTAAAATAACAGCAAATCGGGGCACAGTTGATAAAAACAGCCGTTCAATGACATTTCATGGTGCGGTACGGGCCCAAGGTGATGGTCAGTTTGGGTTGTTAACAGCGGAGTGGTTGCAGTATAACCCGGGAAAAGGAATACTGTTTACAGATGAAAGGTTCTATTTAGAGAATAAAACTGCGCAACTAAAGGGAGTTGGGCTGACTCTGTTTCAAAAGATTGGAAAATTTCATGTTCACAAAAATGTGGAAATGAAATTTATTGGTAGTGTCCCTACACTATCTGGTGAGTGGGGTTCTTGATGACTGAAGTAGCGAAAATAGGTTTGTGGTATAAAATCCCTTTTTGGGTTGTGGTTCTTTTTGTGCTGTTGGTTAGCTTGACAAATGGATTGTTAGCCGAAGAGCAAACAGAAGGTCTTGTTATTACCTCTGACCGCCTGGAGATGGATGAAAAAAAGGCGACAGCAACTTTTAGTGGTGCAGTTATAGCCCGTGAAGGTGAGATGGTCATCTCTGCTGATAGGATGGAGGTCTACTACTATAAAAATAACAAGGCCAGTAAGATTCCCGGTGGTGGGGTAAAGCAGGTGCTGGCTTTTGGTCAGGTTATACTCGAACAGTCGGCAAGCAAGGGTAGTGCTGATAAGGCTGAATATGTTGTCGGTAAAAGGCAGTTAACCTTAATTGGCAAAGATAAGATTGCCACAATTGATCATGCTGGCGACAAGCTATCTGGTAAACTTATTCTGCTGGTATTAAACAACGATGGTAGCATCGATAAGGTCTCTGTTCTTGGTGGAGGTCGTCAACGGGTGTCAGCCAGCATTATGCCATCTAGCTCTAAAGAGAAGGTTGAAAAGAAAAACAGGCAGAGAGTCAAAGCCAGCATCAGACCAAAAAGCGATAAATTCTCAGCTAAAGGTGATGGAAAATCGGCAACAACAGCTCAGGGTTCTGGTTCTCAAGCAGTCTCCAAAAAACGTGTTACAACATCTCTGCCCCAGCTAAAACAGCTCTATAGCGATACAAACAAAGATTCCTCTGCGGATAAAAGCCTCCCATTGATAGCACCAAAGCCGAGGGTTGATTGATGGTTGATGATAGGCGCAAAAAGCAGCGCGAAGGGGATGACAGACGGAAAAAGAAGAGAGTTACCGGCCTCAAAGCGGTTGGGCTGGGTAAGGGTTATGGCGGTCGGACAGTAGTTAGTGAGGTTGATATCTCATTAAATAAGGGTGAGGTAGTCGGCCTTCTTGGCCCCAATGGAGCAGGAAAGACAACAACTTTTTATATGTTTGTTGGTCTTGTAGCCCCGGATCATGGGTCAATTTGGCTTGATGGCAGGGATATAACCGAAGACCCAATGTATCTAAGGGCTAGATCCGGGATCTCCTATCTGCCCCAAGAGCCATCAGTATTTCGCAAAATGACGGTTTTTGATAATATACTGGCGATATTGGAGACATTGCCCTATACCCGTGGTGAACGTCTTGAGCGCTTGGAGCAGCTTTTAGAGGATTTACATATATCCCATATTTCGCGATCATACGGTTATGCTCTGTCTGGTGGGGAGCGACGTAGGGTAGAGGTGGCCCGTGCTTTGGCTATTCAGCCCCGTTTTATTTTGCTGGATGAACCATTTGCTGGTGTTGATCCATTGGCAGTTGAAGATATTCAGTCTATTATACGCCATCTCAAGGAACGTAAAATTGGTGTATTAATAACAGACCATAATGTACGTGAAACCTTGGGAATTTGCGACAGAGCCTTTATATTGTCGGAAGGTAGAGTTCTGGCCCATGGTAATCCCGATGAGGTGGTGGGTGATGACAGGGTTAAACAGATGTATTTAGGCCAGGATTTTAAACTATAAAAACACACATAATATTTGGTATGTTACAAGTGTTGGACATGGGTCTGATTTTTAGCGGTTAATGAAAAACGTATAGGAATGGTTAAATGGTTGGACTTGAACTGAAACTGCGGATGGGAATGCAACTGGTGATGACGCCACAGTTGCAGATGGCCATCAAGCTGTTACAGATGTCCACTCTGGATCTTTCGGACTATCTGCAAGAGGAGTTGGAAAAAAATCCTCTTCTTGAAAAGACCGACGGACCTGACGTGGAGAACGGTGGAGTTTCTGAGTCTGCAACAGCTACACAGGGTAGTTCAGCCGATAAAGATCTAGCAGCACCAGAGCCTCCCCCTGAGCGGCCTGAGAAGGTAAAGGAGTCTGATGTCCCTGAGTCTGCTCTCAATGAAGAGCTATCTGCTGATACCTCTTGGGATGATGTCTATGGCGATAGTTATGGGGCTGTCCCATTTGAAAACTCCCCCGGCTCTACAGAGGCCCCACCCATTGAGAACACCCTAGCTAGTGGACAGTCATTACAGGACCATCTTATCTGGCAGTTGGGTGTATCCGCGGTCAATGAAAAAGAGCGTACCTTGGGCTTGGCAATCATCGATGCAGTTGATGAAAATGGCTATCTGGGTACCGATCTGCAATCCATTGCCGATATGGCAAACACCACCTTGGATGATGTTGAAGATGCGCTGATTTTGGTTCAATCTTTTGAGCCGGCAGGCGTTGCTGCCCAAAATCTGTCAGAATGTCTTAAAATGCAGCTTAAAAGTCAGGATATGGCAATCTCGCCATATACTGATCTTCTCGACTACTTGGAAGATCTGGCAAGGCGAGATTTCCGCAAGTTACGCCGTGTATTGAAAATCTCTGAAGAGGAGTTGGCAGACGCTGTTTCGGTAATCCAGTCGCTCAACCCCAAGCCGGGTCTGGCTTTTGGTAGTGACCAGACCAACTATGTTGTACCGGATGTTTTTGTCCGTAAACATGAGGGGGAGTGGGTTGTTGAAATAAATCCCGAAACTGTACCTAACCTCCGGGTCAACCGCTCTTATGAAAACTCATTTAGTAGTCGTATGTCTTCAAAGGACAAACAGTTTTTAACCGATAATGTACGTTCTGCCCAGTGGTTGATAAAAAGTCTTGAGCAGCGTTCCAGTACAATTTTCAGGGTGGCTGAGAGTATTGTCAGCTTTCAAAAAGATTTTCTTGAACATGGCCCTGAACATATCAAGCCTCTTATTCTCAAAGATGTTGCTGACGATATCGGGGTGCATGAATCCACAACCTCACGGGTAACCAGCAACAAATATATGCACACCCCAAGAGGTATATTTGAACTCAAATTTTTCTTCTCCTCCTCTTTGGGTTCCGGTACTGGAGAGACCCACTCCTCAGAGGCTGTTAAATTTAAAATTAAAAAACTGGTGGAGGCTGAGTCTCCACGCAGACCGTTATCCGATGAGAAACTTGCCAAGCTATTGAGTGAACAGGGTATTGAAGTAGCAAGGCGTACAGTAGCAAAATATCGTGATGCTCTTAATATTCCCTCTTCTTCCCGGCGAAAGCAGCTCTCATCAGATAATTGAATTGTTAAAAAAAACAGCAAACAAAGTAATTTAAATGCAAATTTCCCATTTAATTTCAGAATCCTGTGTTGTACCAAATCTTGTTGGTGAAAATAAAAAAGAGGTGCTGTTATCTCTATCGGCGGTCTTTCTAAATGTGATGCCCAACGCTGATGTTCAACATATTTTGGAGCTGTTTTTAGAGCGGGAGAAGTTGGGCACTACCGGAATAGGCAACGGTATCGCCATTCCCCATGGTCGTATCAAGGGGTTGAAAAATCCTATTGCAGTTTTTGGTCGTTCGGTTGCTGGGGTTCCTTTTGAAGCCAACGATGGAAAACCGGTGCACATAGTGGTTGCTCTACTTTCACCTGCCAGCTCAGGCAGACCCCATTTGCAGGCATTATCGGCTATTTCGCAAACGTTGAATAACAGCTTTCTGCGAGAAAAAATTTTACAGGCTAAAGATAAAAAAACTCTTTATAATGCTGTTATAAAAGGGGAAAAATAGGCGTGGCACATAAGTCTGGCCAGATAGATCATCTCATTCTTCTTACGGGAATTTCTGGTGCTGGTAAGTCTAGTGCGCTTAAATATCTGGAAGATATAGGATTTCTCTGGGTTGACAATCTACCTATTCAGCTTATTCCCCAATTTATAGACCAGATAATAACAGAAGGGTTGGGCAGGTCTTGGGTGGCTATTGGTCTGCATATGCGCAACCAGGAGAGTCTAGCTCTGTTCCATAGCTTTTATCAGGGTATTGCGCAAAAGGCGGCCCGTTTTGAGATGGTCTTTTTTGAGGCGGACTTCTCAGTTTTGACCTCACGTTTTCAGGAGACCCGTAGAAGACATCCCCTTGTGCGTGATCATACAGTACAAGAGGCCATCACCATGGAGATGGCAGATTTGGAGCCAATCAGGGCCATGGCAGATATTGTCATTGATACCTCACGGATGACCATTCCCAATTTAAAAGAGTATCTCAACCAATTTTTTCTTCCTAGTTCCGGTTCTGATCTTTTAGTTTTTATAAGATCCTTCGGTTTTAAATTTGGTTCAAACTCAGATGCAGATATGGTGCTTGATGCCCGTTTTCTACCCAACCCATTTTATGACACAACATTAAGACCTTTTAGTGGTCGTGATCCTCAAATAATCAAATTTTTGGAAGATGATGGTGAGGCGTTGGCCTTTTTAAACCATTTAAAAGCCCTTTTTGATTATCTTCTACCCCGTTATCAACGGGAGAAAAAACGTTATTTTACACTTGATATTGGCTGTACTGGTGGTAGACACAGATCTGTCTATCTGGTTGAGAGTCTAACAAAAGAGTTGAAAAATTCAGGGTACAACGTGGTTATACGGCATAGAGATATTGAAAAGGAATCTCCCCGTCTTGCAGGTGAGAAATAATGCCCGAGGTAAAGGTAACAATAATCAACAGGTTGGGTATGCATGCCAGGGCATCGGCAAAATTTGTAATGGCTGCAACTGCTTATGAGGCGAAAATTTGGCTACGCAAAGTTGATGGTGAAACAGATGTCGATGGTAAAAGCATAATGGGGATAATGATGCTGGCAGCAGCCAAAGGGGATCAGGTTATCATCGGGGCCGAGGGGTCTGATGAACAGCAAGCTTTGGATGAGCTTTCAGCACTTATTGGGACCAAGTTTGGTGAAGAGAGGGATGGTTAAGTGGGGGATGTGGTTAAGCTGCAAGGTGTGGGAGTTTCTCCAGGGATAATAATCGGTCCGGCCCATCTGGTTGCCCGTTGTATGCCTGATGCTCCCCATTACTGTATAACACCTGACCATCGCCAAGAAGAAGAAGAGCGTCTATTGGCTGCTTTGGAGGAGTCTCGCCTCCAGTTGATTAATATCCAGCAGGAGTTGACCAAAAACAAAAACAACCCCGAACTGCTCTATATTTTAGATGCCCATCGACTGATTTTAGAAGACACCATGCTACGTGATGGTACGGTCAACTATGTGAGAAAGGGCTACAACGCAGAATGGGCAGTTGTTCGTTATCTGTCTGAAATTATAGCTGTATTTCAGCAGATGGATGATGCCTATTTGCGAGAAAAACGGGCCGATATAGAACAAGTCGGTAAACGGTTGCTAAACAACCTGTTGGGGCATAGTGAGGAGTCTGTAGCCGGGTTTCCTGAGCCGGTAGTATTAGTAGCGGAGGAGTTTACCCCTTCTGATACATTGCAGATGAAACATGAAACCGTACTGGGTTTTGTTGCCCAAAGGGGTGGACGAACATCCCACACGGCTATTTTGGCAAAATCTTTAGATATTCCAGCAGTTGTGGGTGTTCCTCGAGCCACGGGAAAAATAACCCAGGGGGATATGTTGGTTGTTGATGGTCTTACTGGCCTTATCCATGTAAACCCCAACACACAGACACTTGCCCAGTTAAAAGATAAGCAGCAGAGATATATTCTGTTTCAGCAACGTCTCATGGACTCCACCATCCAGCCAGCAGTAACCACAGACGGACGCAAAATATTGCTCAAGGCCAATATTGAGATCTATAGCGATGCTTTTAAAGCCAGAAGATTGGGAGCCGACGGTATCGGTCTCTATCGAACTGAACATCTCTATATGAACCGTAGTATCCTTCCTGATGAAGAGGAGTTGTGTAGAACCTTCAAGCAGGTCATCACCACAATGAAGGATCTTCCGGTTACCATTCGCACTATGGATCTTAGTGGAGAAAAAAAGTCCAAGCTATTTTACAGAGATAGCGAACATGCCGGGATTAATCCGGCTATGGGTATGCAAGGTATACGTTTTTGTCTCCGTGAAGAGAGGCAGGTCTTTTTGTCACAACTGCGAGCCTTATTGCGGATAGGTAGTGAGGGGGATGTCCGTATCTTGTTGCCCATGATTTCTGGGGTTACAGAGCTAGAAGAGGTGTTGCAGCTTTTGGGTGAGGCTAAAGAGAGTCTCATCAAGGATGGTTTGAATTTCAACCCAAATGTTCCTGTTGGGGTGATGGTTGAGGTTCCGGCTGCTGCACTCTGTGCCAAGGAGTTGGCTAATAAGGTCGATTTTTTAAGTATCGGAACCAACGATTTAATTCAATTCACTTTAGCGGTGGACCGTCAGGATGAATCGGTGGCCTACCTATATGAATCTGGACATCCGGCTGTGTTACGTCTTATCGCAATGGCAATGGCAGGGGGGGTAGCTGGCGGAGTTCCTGTTTCTGTTTGTGGAGAAATGGCTGGTGATCCACGTTTT
Organism: Magnetococcales bacterium; assembly: GCA_015232405.1. Classification (GTDB taxonomy): domain Bacteria; phylum Pseudomonadota; class Magnetococcia; order Magnetococcales; family JADFYX01. The sequence continues at coordinate 13,796 of JADFZS010000006.1, forward strand.
GCGGCACTGTTCATGGGCATGGGTATCGATGAGCTATCCATGACTTCGGGGTGTCTACCATTAATCAGACGCATAACCCGCACCATTGATTTTACTCAATATCAGGAGATGGCAAGTTCGGTATTGGAGGGGCATTCAACCGCAGAGGTTATGGGTTTGTTGGATGATATGTTACGTTCAAGCTGTGGTGATGAGTATATCTTCCATTAAATATAGCTTTTTGTTGGTTTATAGTTTACCATTGCAAGGTTTTTTTTAGTTCTTTTTTGTTCGTTCCATAACATGGAGTAAGTACTTATGTCGCAGAACTATCTTTTCACTTCGGAATCGGTATCCGAAGGTCACCCCGATAAAGTAGCAGATCAAATTTCTGATGGGGTTTTAGATGCACTTTTAGCCCAGGACCCGGTTAGTCGTGTTGCTTGTGAAACAATGATTACCACTGGAATGGCAGTGATTGCAGGTGAGATCACCACAAAAGCGGTCATTGATTATCCTCAGGTGGTTCGTAATGTCTTGCAAGACATCGGTTATAACTCATCTGAAATGGGCTTTGACTATAATTCCTGTGCGGTTTTGGTCTCTATAGATCAACAATCAACAGATATTGCCCAAGGTGTTAACGAGGGTGAGGGGCTTGATTTTAATCAGGGAGCTGGTGATCAAGGTCTGATGTTTGGTTATGCCTGTAACGAGACACCAACATTAATGCCAGCACCAATCCACTATGCCCACCGTCTGGTGGAACAGCAAGCTAAAGTTCGTAAGTCTGGTAAGCTGCCTTGGTTACGCCCCGATGCAAAATCCCAGGTGACTATCCGCTACGAAAATGATGTTCCCAAAGATATAGACGCGGTGGTTTTGTCTACCCAACACGATCCTGACATATCTCATGGCGACCTGCGAGAGGCGGTAATCGAAGAGATTATCCGTCCTATTCTGCCCCAGGAGCTAATGAAACATCAGATCAAATTTCATGTTAATCCCACAGGACGTTTTGTTATTGGTGGTCCAGTTGGTGATTGTGGTCTTACCGGGCGTAAAATCATTGTTGATACATATGGCGGTACAGGACATCACGGTGGTGGTGCTTTCTCCGGTAAAGATCCTTCAAAGGTGGATCGTTCCTCTGCTTACATGGGCCGTTATGTTGCCAAAAACATAGTTGCCGCAGGGTTGGCCGACCGTTGCGAAGTGCAGATTGCCTATGCTATCGGAATTGCCGAGCCTGTCTCCATGATGGTTGAGACCTTTGGTACTGGTAAGGTTGATGATAGTAAAATTGAAGAGCTGGTCTCAGAACATTTTGATCTTCGCCCCAAGGCTATCATTGAAACCCTTGATCTCCTAAGACCGATCTATTTGAAATCTGCTGCATATGGTCATTTTGGTCGTGAACTTCCTGAGTTCAACTGGGAAAAAACTGATAAAGCTGACTCTCTAAAAAGTGCCGCAGGATTATAAGTAACATATGAAAAATAATAGTGGTTCTGCCTTCATCCCAATATAGTTGAAAATTTATATTGGGGTGGGGCAAAGTTGCTGTTTACATACTACTATCTAGTTTTAATAAAAGGAAAAATACAATGAGTGGCGATGCTGGGGATTATAAAGTTGCAGATATAAATTTGGCTGCTTGGGGGCGCAAGGAGATTCTGATTGCTGAGACAGAGATGCCAGGTTTGATGGCTTTACGCAAAGAGTATGGCGCAGCAAAACCGTTGGCAGGAGCCAGAATTGCTGGTTGCTTGCATATGACAATCCAGACAGCTGTTTTGATTGAGACATTGGTGGAGCTTGGTGCAGAAATCCGTTGGTCATCTTGCAATATCTTCTCTACTCAAGATCAGGCAGCTGCGGCTATTGCTGCTGCTGATATTCCGGTATTTGCCTGGAAGGGTGAGACCGAAGAGGAGGCCGAATGGTGTATCGAGCAGACAATCAAAGGTCCAGATGGTTGGACACCAAATATGATTTTGGATGATGGTGGTGATCTCACCCTCATGATGCACCGTCCTGAGTATGCCCATATAATGGATGATGTTCGTGGTATATCAGAGGAGACCACAACTGGTGTTCTGCGTTTGAATGAAATGATGGAGGCTGGCACTCTTAAAGTTCCTGCTTTTAACGTCAACGACTCTGTTACCAAATCTAAATTTGACAACCTGTATGGCTGTCGTGAATCTTTGGTTGATGGCATTAAGCGTGCAACTGATGTGATGATTGCTGGTAAAGTCGCTGTTGTCTGTGGATATGGTGATGTAGGCAAGGGTTGTGCGCAATCTTTCCGGGGTTTAGGGGCGATAGTCTGGGTCACAGAAATTGATCCTATCTGCGCACTACAAGCAACCATGGAAGGCTATAGGGTTGTAACCATGGAGGAGGCAGCACCCTTGGGTGATATTTTTGTTACCACCACAGGTAACGTCGATGTAATTACCCGCGCCCATATGGAAAAAATGAAAGACCAATCAATTGTCTGTAATATTGGTCATTTTGATTCAGAAATTGACATTGCAGGTATTCGTGATCTGGAGTGGGAGAACATCAAGCCCCAGGTGGATCATGTGATTTTTCCTGATGGCAAGCGGTTGATTATTTTGGCTGAAGGTCGACTGGTAAATCTTGGTTGTGCCACAGGACATCCCAGCTTTGTTATGTCCAACTCATTTACCAATCAGGTAATGGCCCAGATAGAGTTGTGGTGTAATCCAGGTAAATATAAGGTAGGGGTATATTTTCTACCTAAAATACTTGATGAAAAAGTGGCAAGTCTCCATCTCGGAAAACTGGGAGCCAACTTAACCAAGTTGACTGAAAAACAGGCAAAATACATTAACGTTCCCATTGATGGACCGTTCAAGCAGGAGCACTATCGTTATTAGTAACTCCTTTTAGATATAATTAATTCAAGTCAAAGTTGGACAAAAAAAATGTTTTTATTATTATGGGTCCAGGGAAATTATTTCCCTGGTGGGTTTGGGCAAAGCCCAAGGTTTTGCCTTTGTTTTTAAGCCTTTATATTTAAAAGCGTGGGGGTTTGGGGGCCTGCAAGGCCACCCAAGGTTTTGCTTTTGGCTGTATATTTTTGATTTGAAATTACTATAATAGAAACAAAAAAGGGACCACATTGTGTCGATGTGGTCCCTTTTTTTGTCTTGCTACAGATCTTGATATTGGCAAAAGCAATATGATTGTTAAATATTTTTGATACCTTTTTCTGTAAAATATTTGGAATATTCTTGGTCTGTAACAGTGATATGGTTGACCAGCCAGTCCTGCAGATATTGCAACGCTTCTGAAGAGACCTGATTGGTGTTGGTTGCAATGTTTGCTCTAAACTCTTTGATTTTCGCTCTCATACTATTATGTTCGCTGATATGTTTTTCGATATCGGGATATCCATTTTTTTTCATTAGAGCCTCTTCCCGATCAAAATGGGTCACCGTATAATCAATCAACTCATCAAGAATCTCTGCTGCTCTTTCATCTTTTTTGGCTTTGTTGAGTGCTTTAAACATCTCCATAATGAGGCCTAGCAGTTTTTTATGGTCTTGATCAATAATATCAATACCTACGCTATACTCATCTTTCCAGGCCACTTTGCTCTCTAAAAATTGATTTTTTAACAATAGCATAAATGGCAACGCCAGAACCAATACCAAGAGGCTCTCTTTAATACCAATTACAAAAGCCACTATAATGAGGATTGGAGCTATGACAAATAACCATATTTTCTGGTCTGTTTTTTCAATATTCATCTTTTCCACCGTAGCCAATATGACCTTAAGAAAAAGGTCTGTTAAAATTTTAACTACTACAAAAAGACCCTGGATATCTGTAGGGCCAGTTTAAGGGGTATCTCCACAATCTACATCGAATTATTCCTAAAGTCTACTCTCCCTTGAAATTGAGGGGTATTCTACTTTGCATGGTTAGGGGAACATTTGTTTATGAGGGTAAAAGTTCTATTGTCTTTTTAATCCTTTGATAAAATGTTAGCATTAGCTCAATGTAAATCGCAATTGGTTTTTCATGTTATTGAGTGGCCTGTGGGATGATTTGCGGGCTTTCTAACTAATAGATTATTGGCGATACCAGATATCAGGTGAGGTAGTGAATTAATGGGGGTGGTGATGAGGTTATTATATCCGCTGTTGCTCAGTTTTGCTGTTAGTTTGTGGTCTGGAGTAGCTTTTGCTGACCACTTCAAGATCGGTCCGGCTTTTTCCGATCCGGCAATAACAGTTCCCATGCCGGACTCTTGGGTTAAACAGCCTATAGAGCGCGGGAAAGTAGATTTAAAGGTGATGCTTGATCAGCAGATGTATCGTGTGTTGGCTCCATTCATACGCCGATATGCCAATGTCAGAGGGCTTAACATTTCATTGAGTGATGGTACTTGTGGTAATTCTGCTGGTACTTTATTAAAAAAACAGGCCGATATTGGTGGGTTTTGTTGTCCTCCCAGAAATTCAGATCGTCTACCGGGCTTACGTTTTTACACTCTGGGTATAACTCCCATTTCCCTAATTATCCATCCAGATAATCCAATTTCAGATGTCACTGTTGATGAGGCGAGAGGTATCTTTTCCGGGTCAATTACCCGCTGGTCTCAACTCAAGAGAGCAGACGGTCGCCCTGGACCAAATAAACCCATTCAACAGGTAGCTAGACTCCACTGTAAACCTCGCCCCGGTCACTGGCGGCTCATTTTAGATAATGAAGATCAATTTAGTATAAACCTTAAAGAGGTGGGTACAATTCCTGATATGTTATCTTCTGCTGCTAATAATATCCGCTCTATCGGTCATGTTTCTGCCTGGCTCGCCATCAACGATCCGAAAAAAAAGGTGAATGTAAAATCACTGAAAATTGATGGTATACCACCCACAGATATTAAAGCGTTAGTTGAAGGTCGTTATCCATTTTATAAGACATTTTCCATCACCATATGGGAGGGGGCAAATGTTGAGAACAGCCACGCAAAAGATCTGCAAAAATTTTTATTAAAACAGGTTGAGAGGCTAGACGAAAAATATCTAATAGCCACTCCGAACATGCTGCGTAAAGCCGGGTGGCAGTTTAATGGTTATGAGTTGATCGGTTCACAATAAAGCAGATAGATAACAGACAGATAAAAGTGTTTATAAACCTACCATTTTTCTGGCGGATCATCCTCATAACCCTACTTTTAGGAAGTGGCTTGACCACTTTTTGGAGTAGTGTTCATGTGAAAGGGGACCATGATGAGTTAGAAAAACAGTTTTTAGATGATATGAATAACCGTGCCAGAGCCAGCCGTATCCGTTTGGATAACTATGTCAAACAGCACCACTATTCCGCAGAACTTTTTATCATTCAAAAAAGGTTTCTCAACTATCTGGAAAACAACCAACCCATAACAGATGGGGATAGAATTCTTAATCATAAAAATACCCCATCTTGGTTTCCTGACCGTTCTGTACAGCGTATATATATTAAATCCCACCATTTTTTGCTTCTGGATTCAGCCGGAGATGTTAGGGAGAGCTATAGCAGAAGAGGGAAGATAATACCCCATGAGTTGATTGTGCGCATAAAACAGCATTCCACCATGATGCTACCAACAGAGAGTTGGTTTATTAAACAGGATGAGTCTCTGTTTTTAATCACCAGTCAATCTCTGGAAAAAGGTGGTAATCCCCTGTGGCAAAGATTGTTGCTGATTACCGAGGTGGATGATGAGTTTATACAGGCTTCCCAGGGATTGTTGGAAATAACCGATCTTTTTGCACTTTTAGATAATGAGACCCAAAAAGTAATAGTTAGCAGTGATCTTGAATATATCACAATTGGTAGCTCAATTACAGAATTGAGAAAGGACTATTTAATAGGTTCGGAAGCCTTTTTTGACTATGGTAATTCCGATGTAATTCTAAAAATGGTTCTGCTAATACCCCGCCACGATTTAGAGAAACTATTGGATCAGGTTGATAATAAATCCATGAAACAGGTGGTGCTAATTAGTGCAACGTTTATTGTAACTTTTATTCTGGTGTTTTATTGGTTTATCAAAAATCTCGATATATTTACCAAAAAAATGGTCACTTTTTCCAAAATCAAGTTGGGAATTGATGCTCCCATCGCTGCCCCAGGTGGCCCCATGGAGCGGGTGCAAAATCAGTTTAAAATATTATCTGAGGCAATATTACAAGCAAGAGAGCGGGAAAAATTCTCTCAGATTCAACTGGCTAAATCAGAGATGATGGCAGCTCTTGGTGATCTTGTGGCAGGTGTTGCACACGAAATCAACACCCCTCTAGGCACGGGTTTTACCTCATCTAGCTTTTTAAATGGACAGACAAAAACAGTAAAAACCGCATTTGAAGAGCAAAAACTGACCCGTTCGGAGCTTGAAGCCTATTTTGAAATGGCGACTGAATCAACAATGTTGATAGAAAAAAATCTAGCACGGGCCAGCGATCTCATCCGTAGCTTTAAGATGGTTGCAGTTGATCAAGGACGCAATGACCAAAGAGTCTTTGATATGAAGAGCTATGTTGAAGAGGTATTGGTCAATTTACGTCCTAAATGGAAACGTACCAAACACACCATAAATGTCCAGTGTCCAGAAGATATATCGGTCAATAGCTATCCTGGGGCCATTTCTCAAATTATCACCAACCTTATTGTCAACTCCTTAAAACATGCCTTTAAAGATAAAAGCGAGGGTAATATCAATATTGAAGTGAGTAAAAAGGGTGATATGGTGCTTATGCGCTATCGGGATGATGGTTGTGGTATGAGTAAAGAGAGTGTTAACAAGGTGTTTGAACCATTTTTTACTACCGCAAGAGATCAAGGTGGTAGTGGGCTGGGTATGCACATAGTGTTTAATCTTGTCACTCAAGCATTAAACGGTAATATCGAGTGTTTAAGTACTCCGGGAGAGGGAGTTTTGTTTGAGATTTTATTTCCTGCCACCATATCAAATCAAGAGTGACAACTTTTACACGCTATTTTTCAATATTGGCAATAATATCGTTTACGGTTTTTTTGGCTATGGGTTTATTAATATGACCATCACAGCCTGCAGCAATAGATTTTGCCTCATCTTCAATTCTGGCGTGTGCACTTAGAGCATAAATTACATTTTTTTGTCTGCCTTGCTCTTTTTCCCACTCTCTAATCTGCCTTGTTGCCTCATGTCCATCCATACCCTCCATCTGAATATCCATTAAAATCAGATCGTAGGTGTTGCCTGTTTTAATTTTTTCAAGAGCCTGTTTTCCATCAAATACAACCTCCAACAGGTGTGGTGTGTCCTGGAGGTAAGCCTCAATAACCATGACATTTGCCTGGACATCCTCTACCAGCAATATGGAGACACCGGTAGCTGGTTCAACTCCATTTTTGTCTTTGGGGTTGTCAGCTCTGCTTGGTTGTTCATTGGTTTTATTCTGGTTGGTGTTTTGGCTGTTCAATGGTATGGAAAAATTAAAAATACTCCCTTTTCCAAGCTCACTCTCCACCCAGATATCGCCCCCCATAACCTCCACAAGTCGTTTGCTAAGGGCTAGTCCCAAACCAACACCACCATGGCGACGGGTGGATGATGAATCGGCCTGGGTAAATGGTTTGAAGATCAATTCAACCTGTTCCTGGGAGATGCCAATTCCGCTATCCTTGACTGAAAAAAGTAGATGACCACTGTCCATTGTAGATACCCGTAGTGTTATCTCTCCACTATCGGTAAATTTGACCGCATTGCCTAAAAGGTTGAGCAAAACCTGTCTTATCCGGTTGGGATCACCTTTAAAAAAGCCAGGGGCGTTGGCATTTATGCTGAAATTCAACAAAAGCCCCTTTTTTGATGCGTTCTGGGCATTTATTTCCAAGGCATTTTTGTTGAATTCATAAAGATCAATATCTTTGTGCTCCAGTACCACCCGTCCAGACTCAACCTGTGCAAGGTTAAGGATATCATCAACAAGACTGAGCATATTCTTGCCAGCACGATGGAGTACATTCAAACACCGCAACTGTCTCTCATCTAGATTACTCTCCAGAACCACATCAGCCATACCGAGTATGGCATTTAGAGGGGTGCGTAGTTCATGGCTCATGACAGCTAAAAATTCACTCTTGGCCCGGTTTGCACTCTCCGCTTGATCTTTTGCCTCTCTTAGTGAATTTTCAATCAGTTTGCGATCAGTTAAATATTGGGCATTGGCAAGGGAAATAGCAGCTTGGGAACCCAATACCTTGGTCATCTCTGTTCTTTCAAAGGTAAATGCATGGGTCGCTAAATTGTTTTCCAGATATATGGCTCGGGTTACCTTGCCACCTTGGATCAATGGGGTGCAGAGTATTGATTTAGCACGGTTTTGTAAAAGATAAGGGGATTCAGAAAATCTGTGGTCCATCGTGGCATCATCAATGACAATGCTCTGGGCTGTACGGGCCACATAGTGGATTATCTCTTGGGAAACAGGAAATGTTTCAACACTCTCTATAGTGATTTGATCTTCTGAGTAGATGTTGGCTACATCATTGCTGTTAGAAGAAAGTTCAGCAATTAGGGAGAGTTTTTCCCCATCTACAGCAATGATATAACAGCTCTCTGCCCCGGTGTTTTCAAGTATGACCCGCAGTAGTTTTTTTAATAAACTGTTGTAGTCTATCTCTTGGGAGATCGCCTGTGTTGCTTTGATAACACTTGGCAGATCTAAAGAAGCTGTAATAGGGCCGGTAGTCGAATGGATGCCATTGGTTAAATTGTCCCTTGATTTGTTCTCCACTTTTTCATCATGGGCAAGAAGGTTGGGGTAGTTTTTTTCCAGATCTTTGGTTTTGCTAACTGCCCCCCAACGCAGGTAGAGATAGCTAGCGTTACGAATGTGATAATATCCCAAATTAGAGGAGCCTTGCTGTAGATAATAACGACCAGCTAACTCAAGAGCTATAGCCTCTTCATGGATATATTGATTTTTATGGGCCTCATTGATAGCTAACTCATAACTGTCTCTGGCGTCTCGTCCTTGACCTAGCAGTGCAAAATACTCTGCCTCAACAAGGTGTAGCTTATGTGAGTAGTTCATGGGGGCTAGTTTAGACCAGCGACGAAGTTTTTCTAAATTAAGCTCTACTTTTGCAATATGTTCGGACCTTGCTTCTGTTTCTGATTGTTGGCAGATTGCAATACGACATAGTGATTCGTAAAAAACATATAGGGCATAATAGGCAAGAGATCTGTAACTAAGAGATTTTTCATCAAACTCTGTTACTGCCTCTAAAGCTAGCTCATATTTGGCAAATAAAAATCGTAATAAAAGTTGAACTATAGCCCGTTCACAATATGTGGCTTGGGAGTCTGCCAACAGGGGTTTTTCCTCATATTCATCATAATATTCTCCCACCAAAATATAAGGTTTGGATGAGCCTCTCATGAGGTTTACCGCTGCTTGCCGGATAAATTTCGGGTTATCTTGGATAAATGTAATCTTGTGTTTTATGAATATATTTAAGGCACACTTGGCCTCCTGTTCAACTTCGCCAAGATCTGAGCCAAATAGAAAATTGTTGAAACAGAAATGCTCCAGAGAGTAGCACATACCCTCAAAATCCCCAGTCTCTTCACTGGTTTTAAAAGCATTGTATAGGGCAGGGAGGTTCTCTTTTTTGTGATGCTCCTTCCAGTGGGCCGTTGTAACATTGTGGACAAATAGTGCTCGTCCTTTAAGATGGGCGGTGGGAAATCTTTGCAGATAATCCATCGCCAAACGGCTAAACTTATAGGCCTCTTCTATATCATCTCTTTTGGAGCATAAATACAACCCAGCATAATCTGCCAAAGCGATAGCCGAGCCGGGGGATACACCGTGTTGAAAAATTATCTGGGCAGATTTCATCATAAAAAGGTAAGCCCAATTTGAACCGAGAATATTGGCAGCAGGGATAATTCTGGAAATCAGCTTTTCAATTGCCTGTTGCAGTTCATCAACCATATCCGGTAGATTATAAAGCTCCTCAACTGAGCGCGATGCCAACAAATGTTGAGTTTTATCCCACTCCTGCTTTAAAACATCTTCATTTGGCTCCTCTTGTGGAAGTTCAACCTCCAACTCCTTTAGCATAGCTAAACCTGTTGCAAGCACCTCTGCCAAACGGAACTCAACAATATCTGCCTGTATACGAATCTCTTTGGTGTTGATACGATCTTTGGCAGATCTGGCATTGCTCTGTACACTCTGTGATAGCTGATCTAAAAGATCCGTCTCTCCAGTAAGACTGGCAGCTTGGGCTGCCATTTCATGGAGGGTCAGCATTGTTCTGTAGTGATCTTGCCATCCATTTTGGGTCAGAAAATCTATACCAATTTGAAAATAGTGTAGAGCAGGGGAGTGGGCCGATGTCAGCATGGCTTTTTTGCCAGCTTTTAGGTTTAATTTTGCCATCTGGGGCCACTCATCCTGAGGAATCAAGGTGCGGCCATAATTTAAATGGTTAACGATGTCAAAATAATTATCTACATTATCGTTATCGCCAACATCATCCAACAATAACCTGCCGACCTGAAGGTGAATTTGCTCTTGTCTATCTTCTGAAATGAGAGAGATAGCGGCCTGTTGAACCCGGTCGTGGACAAAGCGAAAAACCAGATCAGGATCATTGAGATATTTTGCCAGACGATATTCACCCCTCAAAGGTTGTATCAAACCCTCTATGTGTGCAGCGATAATATGGATTGTTACATCATGGATGGTCTGGTCAGCAACAATACTCAAGGTTTTTAGATTAAATGTGTTACCTATACAGGCAGCAAGCTGTAGTATCTCTGCCACATTATGGGGTAGGGAGGTTATCTTATTTGCCATCAACTCCACAACATTGTCGGTTATCTCTTTGTTTTTTATCTCTGCTAAATCCCAAGACCATCGCTGATTTTTGTGTGAAATCAGACCCTCGCTATGTAATGTAGTGAGAAATTGGGTAAGGAAAAATGGATTTCCCTGGGTTTTGTCCTGACACAATTTAGCCAACTCGCCAACTTCATCTACTTCACAACGCAGAGTATCTGCAACCAGCTGTTCCACATCTTCCTGTTTTAGTGGCTGCAGTTTAATTGCATTTAGCTCACCCTTGATCTGACTGATAATTTTGATTGAGCGGTTAAGGGGGTGGGTCTCATCAACCTCATTATCACGATAGGCCCCTAGCAACATGAGATGTCCAATATCAGAGTCGGTTATCAGCTGCTCAATAAGACTCAGTGAAGAGAGATCCGCCCACTGTAGATCATCTATAAAAAGGGTTAATGGATGGTCATGGTGACAGAAAGTTTGGATAAGCTTTAGTAGAGTCTGGTTAAAACGGTTTTTGCTCTGTTGTGGCGGTAACTCTTGAACCTCTTGTTGTGGCCCGATTATCGCCTCAATTTCTGGGATGATATCAACGACAAGTTGACCGCTATTTCCTAAAGCCAATTGCAGACGTTTTTTTAAGATATTCAGTTTATCAGGGCTTTCAGCCAACAGTTGCAACACTAATTCATGGAAAGCTTGAATCAATGCGCTATAGGGAATATCCCTTTTGAATTGATCAAATTTACCACTTATAAATATGCCTTGTTTATCGGTAACAGGGCGATGAATCTCCTGTATCAAAGCACTTTTGCCAACACCTGAATAGCCACAAACCAGTAAAAATTCACTGCTTCCGGCACACACCTTTGCAAAGGTCTCTAACAGTTGAGTGGTCTGCTGTTGTCGACCATAGATTTTTTTTGCTATGAGAAATCTGTCGGAAAAATCCTGCTTACCAATTGGAAAAGAGCTAAACCCATGGCTGGTTTGCCACTGTTTTTGGCAATGTTCCAGGTCGGCCAACAATCCATGGCATGATTGATAACGCTGATCAGCCTCTTTTTGGAGCAATTTAAGGATTATTTCAGATATTGGTGCTGAAATATCAGTACGATGCTCAAGAGGAGGTTTGGGTTTTTTTGCTAAATGGGAGTGAACCAGCTCAAGGGCATCTACTCCGGCAAAAGGTGGGGTGTTGGTTAATAGATGATAGAAGGTTGCACCCAAAGAGTACAGGTCGGTGCGGTAATCCATGGGGCGATTCATCCGCCCTGTCTGTTCTGGCGAGATATACGCCAGAGTTCCCTCTAGATATTTGGGGTTACTAAATTTTGGTGTCTCCCTCGGTAACATTGTTGAGATACCAAAGTCGATAATTTTGGCGACACCGGTTTTTTTGTTCCATATTATATTGGAGGGGTTGATATCTTTATGCATAATGCAACATTCGTGAATATTGATTATGGCTTTACATAGTTGCAGTGCTACATTTAAAAAATCATCAATTGATAACTGACCCAAAGTCAGATGTTCCTTGAGAGAGGAGCCACCAAAATCCTCCATCACTATCATCAAACTGTTCTGTTTTTCTTGTAGTGCGTAGGTTTGAATTATCCCTGTAATATCACGAAATTTACAGCTAGTTTCATACTCTTGTTTAAACTTGGCAAGCTCATGTGGGGTTGGAAAAACATTGTTCAGAATTTTAATAACTACTAAACGTTCACTTTCATCCAAAGCCCGATAAATTATGCTCTGGCGACTCTCATACAGTTTTTCGCGAATAGTGTAGCCAGGTATAGTTTGCATTGGATATAAACCCTAATAAAATAGCTGCTTATAAGGATGTTAAAATATTGCCAAGCAGAAAGTCGTAATCTCCCCAAAACCACGACGTTTAAATATTATCCTAGAAACGGCAGTTGTCAGCACGCACCTGACGCAACCTATTGATTCATCTGGCATAACAGAGCAAAGTCTCATCACCAATAAGGTGACTTCGATTTGCTCTGTTACACCAGCTAAACCAATATGTTACGCCATGTACGCACCGCCAACCGCCGTTTCTAGGATTACACCAACGAAATTGCAAAACAGGAGGTCTAGCTCTTCTACTTAAAATAGTAACTAATTAAATTTAAAGCAATTTAATAGGGAGAGCCTAACCTAAGTGTTAATAATAACATTGTACTCTAAAATTTGCTATAAATCCCCTATTTTTTCCCAATGAAAAAAAATAGGGGATTTATCACAGCTTTAGGTGGTAATGAATGGAAATTATCAAGGCTATCGGTGTTGTGTAAATATCTATGTACACTCTTAGAGCTAATTGTCTGAAAAAACGCCTAATATACCTCAAGCTCATCAAACTGCTGGATATTTTCCAAAAGCTCAATGGTTGCAGCAGAGATGGCTTTTTGGTTGGTAGATTCACGAATAATTCGACAATCTCGTAAAATTGCCCCCCATACCTCAATGTGTATGTGGTCAATCTGAGCTACCAAAACAGTGAGAGCCTCCATTGAGTTGATCTGCTCTTGGGCGATTTTTTTCAGCTCTGCGACAATATGTTCGTCTAACTCTTTATTACGCAGCTTCTCAGTGGCATCAGCTAGCATGTTGGGTGAAGGTAGCCAGCCTGTGTCTATTTGTTTGTTTCCCATACATGGGTTGACAAAATTGGAAAGAACAGTGCGCAGTGCAAACTTATTACTGCGTTTGCTGGTAATGGTTGAACGTCTTTCATAAATTGAAAAAACCACAACCAAAAAAGCACCCTGCAGACAGAAACCGATGAGTTGTGGTAACAGGCTAAGGCTAAGGTCGGTCTCGGCATAGAGGGTAAGTGTTAAAAAAGGTGCAACGGCAAAAAATATTGCCAAAAAGATTAGATATAGGGTTATGATACCTTTGAAAATTGACCTTGGCTTTTGATCTGGTATGTCCATTTGGTTTCAAATCCTTCTGCTAAGACAATATACCGTTTAGCGGCTACCCGCTGTTTTTTTAAGAGTTAAGCCCAAAAGATAATATTTGATCTTTCAGGTCAAAGGTGTCTCTTAACTTAGTAGATAATACAAATCTTTAACAGTTATGCATAAATAAACGTCCCTACACTAGCATAAATTTTACTTGGTTGTCGGCGTTTTTTTTCTCTAAACTTATTTTTTTTATCAGGTATCCAGCAGTAGAGACTCTTGCTCTTGTCCCAATAGAATTAGAGTGCCTTCATGGATGTTGCTCTCTAAATCAATATACCTGAATGTGTAGATTCGCCTGACCTGATATTTATCTTGTTTATCCTTTTTTAAGCTGGTATGGGAGAGAAAAATAGTATCATCAATCAGCTTAGTTCCAATTTCACTACAGACCTGTTTGGCAATGACAATACCCCTCTCTCTTGCTTGCATGGTCGAATGCCAGAAGATACCAATAGCCAACAGTATTATGAGTGTAATCTCCACAGCGAATCTATTTATTACGCTCCCAATCTCTTAAAGCCAGACGGTTCTCTATCATGGTGATAATCTGGGTAACACATTCCTGGGCAGTTTTGCTTCCTGTATCGATAACAAGTTCAGGATTTTTAGGAATTTCATATGGGGATGAGATACCCGTAAACTCACGAATTTCACCAAGACGGGCTTTTTTATAAAGACCCTTTACATCACGCTCCTCACACTTTTCAAGGGAGCTATTACAATAGATTTCTATAAAATCTCCCGGAGCCATTAAGTTGCGTACTTTCTGCCTGTCACTGGCAAAAGGGGATATAAAAGCAGCAAGGGTGATGATACCAGCATCCACCATAAGTTTGGCAACCTCGCCAGTACGGCGAATATTTTCAATGCGGTCTCGGTCGGAAAAACCCAAATCGCCACACAGACCGTGGCGAACATTGTCCCCATCCAGGGCGTAAGTGTATAGTTTTCTTTTGTGTAGCTCCTCTTCAACACCGTGTACAAGGGTCGATTTTCCCGAACCAGACAGACCTGTGAACCAGAGCAGAAAACTTCTATGATTATGGAGCTTCTCCCGATCTTTACGGGTAACGGTAACATTATGCCAGACAGTGTTTGAACTTTTTTTGTCGCTCATTAAAAAAATGATCCTTTTTTATCGGATACTGTTTTGAATAACAGGATTATTATCTTTATGGTCTAAGTAGTTTATTTTAAAATAGGTTATGCTTTAGCATATATTAAGTGATTTCTGATCGAAAAATATAGTCAAAAGCAAAACCTTGGGAGGCCTTGCAGGCCCCCAAACCCCCACGCTTTTTAAATGTAAAAGCTTAAAAACAAAGGCAAAACCTTGGGCTTTGCCCAAACCCACAAGGGAGATAATCCCCCTTGACCCCTAACAATAAAAACAATTTTTTTTATTCCAACTTTGGCTTGAATTTACCATAGAGCATATTGTTTTTAGCTTAATTTGACCAGTGGTTTAAAGTTTAGGTGGCTGCTATCATAAATATCCGTTTTAAAGTTGTGGATGCAGTATCAATTCGTGCAGTTTACGCACTAATACCGCAAGAGGCAAATGGTCTGGTTTTTCATTTAGCTTTAGCTCTTCAAGCAGCTCTTGATAGTGGATGTTTGTGGTGGATACCTCTTGTAGATAACTTTGGAACGCCTCTGCAACCGATTCGTTATGGCGTTTAAAAGATATGATTCCCTCAACAAGTCTGGTACGGGTCTCCAAAAGCTCTTTGCGCAGGTTTTCAATGTTCATTCGGCCCCAGTTATCACGGGTCTGCACCGATTTTAGTTTGTTGTCTATCCATGAAAGGCCAAAAAAATCATCAACCTGAATGTAGAGATGACCAACAGATTCAAACTGGGTATGGAGGGACTCCTTGATGTGCAAGATAGCCATTACATCTCTTAAAAATGGCAGCAGAACAGTATCGGTAGATAGCTGCTCTGGCAGACCTTTATCGGTCAGCTCTTTTTTCTGTTTTTCCAGGGTTTTCATCTGATCCTTGGAGACAAGATCCGGCAGGGAGTCCCATAGATTATTATGAAACGCCTTAATAATTTTGCCATATAGGTTGATGATATCAATGGAGATGCGATCGGAGTCCAAATGGACCAGCATCCATTTGGCAAGGTGCAAAATGACCCTCTCCATCTGATCCAGGGTTTTATATTTAACCGTAGTTGGTATTGCCGGGCCTAAATCGTGAATCTGACTGCGAAAGCTTGGGGCATCTATGAGATTTTCAATTATCAGATAGGCTTTGGTCAATAGTGCCAGGGGTTTCTCAACTGTGCGGATTTCCCGTACTTTGTTAAACACAGCAAAAAGATGACCAACCCCTGTTTGATTTATAATGCGGTTGGTAATACGGCTGGCAATGATCTCCCGTTTCAAAAAATGGCTGGAGAGATGTGAGTCAAACTCTCTTCCTATACTGACAGGAAAATAGTCAGATAGATGATGCTCAAAAAAGGGCATATCAACAATATCGGAAGAGAGGAGCTTTTTTTGTAAATATAACTTGGCATACCCCAACATGATAGCTAGAAGCGGCCTTGGTAGACCTTTTTCATCCTGTAGCCACACTGCAAGTCTTTTTAACTTTGGTATATCTTCAGCAGCAAAGTCCAACCCGGCTTTATCCTTTAGAAGATCAAGTGCATCAAGGTATACATCCCCATATTCAATGGAGTTTAACATATCCCGACTGACAGCTTGATGTTGCATAAAGCTATCTTCTAAAACACTGTTTGCCACCTCATCACTCAAGCTGGCAAGCATTTCGTTGCGGTCTTCTTGGCTTTTTATCTCACCATTTGCCAACAGTAGGTTAAGGAGAATTTTTAAATTGACCTCATGGTCACTTAAATCAACACCGCCGGAGTTGTCCAGGGCATCGGTATTTATGCGTCCACCATCCTTACGGGTTGCCATCCGGCTGAACTCAAGCCGTCCCTTTTGGGTAATACCTAGGTTGCCACCTTCGCCAACAATCAATGCTCGCACTTCACAGCCATTCACACGGACAGAATCGTTACTTTTATCTGAGACATCCTGGTGGCTCTCATCACTGCTTTTGATGTAGGTTCCAATACCACCGTTGTATAAAAGGTCAACTTTCAACCTTAATAGGTTTTTAATTACATCCTCACCAGAGAGTGACTCCGCCTTGGTATCCAACAGTTTTTTCAAATGGCTGTTTAGTGGTATCCCTTTTGAAGCTCTTTCAAATATACCACCACCTGTTGAGATTATTTTTTCTGAATAATCACTCCAAGAGGAGCGGGGCAGGGCGAAAAGTCTCTGGCGTTCAGCATAGCTTTTTTCCGGGTCTGGGTTGGGATCAAGAAAAATATGTTGATGGTTGAAAGCACCAACCAGATGGATCTGTTTTGAGGCAAGCATACCGTTGCCAAAAACATCACCAGCCATATCCCCAATAGCCACCACACTAAATGGATCTTTGTGAATATCCCGGCCTATCTCAGCAAAATGGAGGGCTATGCACTCCCAGGCTCCCCGGGCGGTTATACCAACTTTTTTATGGTCGTAACCGTTGGAACCACCAGAGGCAAATGCATCACCTAGCCAAAACTGATACTCATTTTCAGCAATATTATTGGCTAAATCAGAAAAGGAGGCGGTCCCCTTATCGGCTGCAACCACTAGATAAGGGTCATTATCATCATAAATAACAACATTTTGGGGATGGACTATCTCCTCACCCTCAATGTTGTCGGTGACATCCAACAGTGCTCTGATAAACACCTCATACTGGCTGGCAATCCAATCTTTTTGGCGGTTTTTGGGTTTTTGTTTCAGGTTGGGTATTACAAACCCTCCCTTGGCCCCAAGGGGCACAATTATGGCATTTTTCACCATTTGGGTTTTCATGAGGCCCAACACCTCTGTACGATAATCTTCCAGACGGTCGGAAAAACGTAAACCGCCACGGGCTACCTCTCCACCCCGCAAATGGATACCTTCAACGTTGGGTGAGAAGACAAATATCTCTCGCCAAGGTCGGGGTGTGGGCATTTTATCAATTAGGTAACAGTCAATTTTAAAAGATATGGCAACCGGAGCAGGGGTTTGAAAATAGTTGGTACGAATGGTCGAGTTAACCACATTAACCAAACCACGGAGCACCTGATCATCTTGCAGGTTAACAACCTGGGCCAAGGCATCTTCAATAAGGTTGCTCAACTCTTTACAGGATTTGGTGCGACCTTTGAGTTGAGGGTCAAACCTCGCCAAAAACTGTTTAAGGATGAGACCCGCAAGCTGATGGTGTTGCAACAATACCCGGTTGATTTGAGTACCGGACAACTCAGGGTTGATCTGTAGTTGATACTGTCGCAACCCTTGTAAAAGAGACATCTCACGATGGCTCAACCCCTCTAGAAGCACCAGTCTGTTTAGTTCATTGTCCAGTAACGTCTCTGTCCTAAGAGCTTCCAGGGCGCTGCGGAAATTATCAGATTGATTATAGATTTTCAGGCGTTCTTCATTGCTGCCACCAACCTCAAAACGTTGGATGATGATGGGTGGACCATCGCCATTTGCAACAGTAGATGAAAGCTCATGGAGACAGGTTATGCCAAAATGGTCGAATGTTTGAATCATCTTGGTCAGCTCCACTGCCTTTGTGGAGTATAGTTTTACATAGGTTCTACCAGATTTATGACGTAACAATCGCGAGGCAAAAGGATCTTTTCCTGTCATGGATTCAATGATCTTGATATCTTTTGCTGCCTGTTCCGGTAGGGTCGCCTCTTTGTAAATTTGCTCAAAGCGTTTGCTATATTGGCTAAAATAATAAAGTGCCTGTTTTTGGTTATGGGCGGCTAACAGTATCTTTTTGAGACCATCATCCCAGGTCATAACCAGCTTTTCTATCTCATCTTGGACCAATTCAGGATCAAAGCTTGCAGGTTTTTTGGGATTGTGGTTGGCATAACAGACAATAAAAAATAGGGAACCGCTCTCTGAAACATTTATGGAGGTGATGGGGTTTTTTAGATGTTTGGAGATGGTTGCCGCCACTCGCTCCTCAAGATGGGCCTTATAGCGGTTACGAGAGATGGTGGTCAATATGGAGACATAGTTTCCATGCTGCCCCAAACGACTGCTGATACAGATATCTGTATCACTCTGCATCTTCAATATATTGCGAATTTGATCGGTTAAAATTTCTGGTTCCGAGTAAAATAGCTCCCGCAGTGGCATACGGTCAAACAGACTGCGAAACTCGTGGCGAAGATAGGAACCTGTAGCATAACCTGAGAGTGCGAGGGTTTTATTCAACTTCTCAGAGAGAATTGGCACCATGGAGGCGCGACTACTGTGGGCAGTGCGAGAAAAACGGCCCAACACCAATATCACATCCCAGCTATCGGGTTCGCTTCCAGGATGGCGAATGGTAAAAAAGTCCACCCCTTCAGAGTCATAAATGATTGATTGACCATGCTGACAATACTCCATAGCCACCCCAACATACTGGGAAGATTGGGGGTTGTTGATTATGGACTCAATCTCTTGACGCAGGCCGGGAGTAATCTGTTCCAGGAGGGCGTCTGGGTTTTTGCCGCGAAATATACCTAAGGCGAGCTGCTCTTGGTTATAGATTATGTTGGACTGCTTCTGGGTAAAACCCTGTAGACCCATAAAAACAAAATTGTTATCAAGGGTCCAATGGAGGAAATTACTATCCATGGTACGACTTGATTTAGTCAGTGTCATGGCCTCTTTATTTATAATTTCAATAACTTCAGGAAAATCATCCACAGAGTGTTTGACAGAGGTGAGGGTTGCTACCAGATCTGAACGCATCTTGTTTAAAGCTTTTTTGTCTGGCAACACCTCCAACAGAATAAAGAGAATCATCTCTTGTTGAAAGCCATTCTCATTTTTTCCCCCTGATGATTCGCTTTCAGCCTTTATCTTTTTGATTTTGCCGCTTTTATCCCGCTGTACACAAAAAGTTGAGTGGGTTTTGGCATAAATTGTATAGCCACATTTTTTCAGATAATTGGTAAGTGTACCCAGAATAAAAGGGGTATCTGTTAAATGGACTATGGCCTGTGTCTCATCATTCTCTTTAACAGAGTTAACTTGAACCTTTACCTCTTCATTATAGCTGCTAGGTGGTTTTGAGAAAAAATTGAAAAGATTTGTCAAAACCGCTTTGCTATGCCAGTTATGGGTCTCATCAATTGGGGAACACTGCATATCTGTTAGGATAATCTGCAAAAAGCTTTTTAAAATCGGTTTGTCAGCATCGGCAACAAGAGTATCTGTCTCTTTGATGAGGGCCTCAATGACTGAATTGGACTCAATGCATGATCTCATGGTTAGACCCTTAATTTGATTTTTAATCGGATAAAAGCGAAGGATTACCGGGTCGCAAAAACGACCCGGTATATTGTATAGAGAATTTAAACAACCTGAACATTCCACTCTATCTTTTTAAAAATGCGTTTTATAAAAAGATATTTAAATAGTATGAACATCTGCTCTCTTAAACTTTAAAGGAAAATATGACCGTTCTTTTCATATATCCATATCATATTGGTGTTGCTATCTACGGTATAATTATGCTGTGTGTTGGTTGAGAATCGTAGCCATTTTATCTTTGAGTAAGAGCTTCTCTTTTTTGAGTTTATCCAGGTTGAATTTATCTAAGGTTCGGCCCGACGTATCGACTTTGGTTTTGATGGTTTGATATTTATCGTGTAAGTCCCGGAACTGCTCATCTGTTTCCAGAAGCTCTTTTACTGCTTGCAGTTGATCCTCGAACATATATTTCTCCTCATTATTAGAACTACTACTTCATTAATAATCGCTAGGGTTGATCTGTTGGATCAATCTCTTCCCCAGCAGGGTCTATTGGTAATTCTCCCGCCTGGCCCAATTTAACTGCGCCTTGGGCCAATTGGTCAACTGTTTCATTGTCTATGTTACCAGAGTGGCCTCTCACCCATCTCCATTCTACATCATGTTTAACACAAATCGTATCTAATCTTTTCCAAAGATCAGCATTTTTTACCGGTTTTTTGTCAGCTTTGCGCCAGCCACGTTTTTTCCAGTTGAAAATCCATTTGGTAATACCATCTTTTACATAGTTGGAATCTGTCGTCAAAACAACCTTACACGGCCTTTTCAATGTCTCCAAAGCGTGTATGGCAGCTAACATCTCCATGCGATTGTTGGTGGTATTGGGGGCATATCCAGAAATTTCGCGCCTGTTGTCTCCGTAGCGAAGAAGCACTCCCCAACCTCCAGGGCCGGGATTGCCAGAACAGGCTCCGTCAGTAAAAATTTCTACTGTTTGTGTTGTAGTAGATGTTGCAGTGTCCAAGTCTATCCAATCTGCCCATTTTGTATATGGGCTTTAAAGCCTTATTTACCTGATCAAAGAAAAAATGTCGGCCTATGTAATTAGTATGATACTCTTACAAAAAGTTCCAGTGTCAAATATAATATACAGGGGATAAAAGCCCCTTTAAAGACTAATATGGGTCAAAAAAATAAAAAATCAATGATTGTGCTTTAGATTTGCTTTCCAGTACCATTATTTTTAATCATTATGACCCTTGATGCAAGAAAGGAATAAAAATGGCCAAGGTATTAGTTACAGGAGCTGCTGGATTTATCGGTTCAAACCTCTCAGGTAGGCTATTGGATAAGGGGGATGTTGTAATAGGTTTAGATAATTTAAACCCCTATTATGATGTTAACCTGAAAAAAGCTCGTCTCCAAAGGCTGCTAAACCGTGATGGTTTTGTCCATGTCAATTTGGATCTAGAAGATAGAGCAGGCATTGAGAATCTATTTAAAAATGAGAAATTTGACAAAGTTGTCAATTTAGCTGCCCAAGCTGGCGTTCGATACTCCTTGGAGAATCCCCTGGCCTATGTAGATACCAATATGGTTGGTTTTGCCCATCTGCTAGAGGGGTGTCGCCACAACGGTGTAGAACATTTTGTCTTTGCCTCATCATCCTCAGTCTACGGGGCCAACACCAACATGCCTTTTTCGGTCCATAATAATGTTGACCATCCACTCTCTCTCTACGCAGCATCAAAAAAAGCCAATGAGTTAATGGCCCACACCTACGCCCATCTATTCCGATTACCAGTTACGGGACTGCGCTTTTTTACAGTTTATGGTCCTTGGGGAAGGCCGGATATGGCACTCTATCTCTTTACCAAGGCAATTTTGGCCGGTGAGCAGATAAATGTGTTCAACAACGGTAAAATGCGCAGAGACTTTACCTATATTGATGATATCGTCGAGGGTATTGTCAGGGTATTGGACCGCATTCCCACCCCCAACCCCCAGTGGGACAGCGACAACCCTGACCCTGCTACCAGTAACGCCCCTTATAAAATTTACAATATAGGCAATAACAATCAGGTAGAACTTATGAGTTATATCAGAGCGTTGGAAGAGTCTCTGGGGATCTCTGCCAAGATGAATATGATGGGAATGCAGCCTGGAGATGTTCCTGCTACCTGGGCCAATGTTGATGATTTAATCGAAGATGTTGGGTTTAGACCACAGACCACAGTACAGGAGGGCATAAGCCGTTTTGTCGAGTGGTATCGGCAGTATCATAAAATATAATACAGTAAGTATTTTAGGGGGCTGAATGTGGGTAGTAAGAAAAAGCGCAAGAAAAAGGCTTATGTAGGAAAAAAAAAGCAAGATAATAGCCGCACCTGGCAGTTTGAAAATACCCCTGATGTTATATATACGGTGGATAGCAGTCGTCAGATACTGTTGATGAATCGAGATATGTCCGGGTATAGCCCCAAACAGTTGTTGGGCAAGGATTCCGCTGTGCTCTTTCCCTCTCGCATCAAGGGTTGGTATCAAAAAAGGCTCAAACGGGCGTTTGCTACAGGCAATGTGGTTAACTTTCAATTTTCCACCGAAGATTCTATTTGGTGGGAGATTAGAATAGTACCGGTACGCCACGACAAGGAGATAGAAGAGGCCATTGTAATATGTTCTGATGTGACCGAAAGACGTATTCGACAGGCCCAGGCTATACGTCATGCTCGCTTGGCTACCATAGGAGTTCTATCTGCTGGGGTTGCCCACGAAATCAACAACCCAAATGGCGCCAATCTTTTTAACGCCACACTCCTTGGGCGAGCTTGGGAGGAGATGTTACCAATTCTTGAGGATTATCACGCTGAAAATGGTGATTTTTCTTTGGCAGGACTTCCCTATAGCGAGGCTATAAAGACCATACCCACCATTATAAAAGAGGTGACGAACAATACTGAGCGCATTAGTAACATTGTTGATAGTTTGAAACATTTTGCTGGACAAGATGATGAAAAACTGGACGAATATGTAAATATCAACAGTACGTTGCGCGCAACCATGATGATTCTCAACCATAAGGTTCGCAAACATACCGATAATCTTAAACTCTCACTGGGAAAATCCTTGCCAAAAATATTGGGCAACTCCCGGCAGTTGGAGCAGGTATTTATCAATGTAATATTAAATGCCATGCAATCTCTTGCTTCCAGAGATAGAGGGGTTACGGTATCTACCAGCTATAATAAAAAAAATGCCAAGGTTATCATTGTAGTAGAAGATGAAGGGTGTGGTGTAGAAGCGCAAAATATTTCACGACTTACAGAACCATTCTATTCCACCAAGACAAATCTTGGGGGTACTGGTTTGGGACTTTCAATCTCCAACTTAATCATAATAAAACACGGTGGTACAATTCATTTTGAGCAGCGCACAAAGGGTGGAACCAGGGTCACCATTAACTTTCCTGTAACCAGAACTGGGGGTAAATAATAGTGGCTGATTCCCAATATGGAGCACCCAATATTTTATTGATTGATGATGATGCCTCTGTTGTTTTCAGCACCTCTACCATACTGCGCGGTGCTGGTTTTACTGATATAGATACTCTGACCGATAGTCGAGAGGTGATGAAGTTTTTGGCGGTCAACAAGGTTGGAGTTTTGGTTCTTGATCTTTTCATGCCCCATATATCAGGTGAAAAGCTAATTCCCCAAATCCGCATGCAACACCCCGATCTACCAATTATTGTCATGACCGCATCCAATGAGGTGGAAAAGGCGGTCTTCTGTATGAAGCATGGTGCATTTGATTTTTTGGTTAAACCTATTGATGAAAATCGTTTTTTGACCACAGTTAAAAAAGCGTTGGAGTTAAGAAGCTTAAGACAGCAGGTAGATGATCTCAAACGGTCATTGCTAACAGGACGTTTAGAGAATGAATCGGCTTTTTCTGCCATTGTCACCAAAAGTCAAAAAATGCGAGCCTTGTTTCAGTATATGACCTCTGTGGCCTCATCTTCTGAACCGGTGATGATTACTGGGGAGACTGGGGTTGGTAAAGAGTTGATCGCCCGAGCACTGCATCTGGCGAGTGGTCGTACAGGGGATATGATCGCAATCAACATAGCTGGTCTGGATGATGCTCTTTTTTCCGATACACTTTTTGGTCATAAAAAGGGGGCTTTTTCCGGTGCAAATCAAAAACGCCAAGGTATGATATCCCGGGCCAAGGGTGGCACTCTGTTTCTCGATGAGGTTGGCGACCTCGATCCCCAATCACAGGTAAAACTGTTGCGACTTTTACAAGAGCGTATCTATTATCAGCTTGGTGGTGATGTTCCAATGCTCTCAGATGCCCATATTTTGTGTGCAACAAATCAAAACCTACGAAAATTGATGGAAGCAGGGCGGTTTCGGGCTGATCTCTATTTTCGTTTGAGTGTCCATGAGGTTGAGGTGCTGCCTTTACGTGAACGTTCTGAGGATATCCCTTTATTGACAAACCATTTTTTGGAGATGGCAGCAAATTCACTGGATAAACCCATACCAACTCCACCACCTGAACTATATACCCTGCTGGCATCATATCATTTTCCTGGCAATATTCGGGAGTTACGTTCCATGATATTTGATGCGGTAGCTCGACATAAATCTGGCATGTTATCCATGGAGCGGTTTAAAACATTGATCCACGACCGCAGTGGTAACACAACAGACCATGGTGGTGTAACTAAAGAGGGTGTATCAGAGGGGTTTGACAGTTTTTCCAGTACACTGCCAACATTAAAAGAGGTTGAGGAGCGTCTCATTAAAGAGGCCCTACAACGAGCCAAAGGCAACCAAGGTATAGCGGCAGGATTTTTGGGGATATCCCGTCAGGCTCTCAACCAACGTTTAAAAAAGAAGAGACAGGAATAGTTTGTCATAAATAAAATTATTTTTTTCCAACCCTTTGCCCCTTTTACGAAGGGTGCAATAAAAGTTGCAGTAGATGAAATTTATTCATGCAATGTATATAGTTGAAAATATTACTAAAAAGATCTGTTTTTCAAGTTTTCTGAAATATTTCAATCACCTCTTTGCCGTATCATGACATATTCAATAAACTATTCATCCCGCTGAAAATAAAAGAAAATTCCTAATAAGCAAATAATGGTCTTATTATTGCGTTATGGATATTGTATGCAAGAAACACATCTTAACCTAATTTCATTATAAGGGGTGGATTAAGTGTTGCAGACATATAAAAACAGAGACAGTTCTGACAATGGGCAGTTTGGCATATTTACTTGTCCTGTTTTTGTTGCTTATGGGCTGGTTTTTTTGGATGATTTTGAGCAGACACTTTTATCTTTACAGCACCATGATGCTGATGAAGATGTCTGGAAATGGCTATCTGAATCAATGGTTGTGTTCCATAAACGCTCGGTGCAATTAGATCTAAAAGATGTCTCATGCCTTGCTTATGAGGTGGCACAAATATTTTGTAAAAGGTATGAAAATAATAGAGATATGAGGGGGCTTAATCTCAATTTAATCAATGCAGCATTGAGCCAGATGCGTTTTTTACTGGACCCTGATGCTTGCAACAGAGAAGAGAACTCACTGCGTATATTGACGGGCTTAATGAAAGATTTTTAATGGTTGTGGTCAACCTTTAAAAAGAGCTTTTAACCTGAATATTGATAAAACAATAACTACTTCTTTCTACCAAGTAGAATTAATAATGCAAGATAAATTACCTGAAATATTGATTACATCAGTGCATGATGTATTTCTTACTTTTTTGTCTATGGAGGTGTTTCCTGGTCAGATAATGGACAGTGTTACCATAGATTCCAGCCATCCCCATAATTATGTGACGGCAGTTATAGATCTATCTGGAGATTTTGAGGGTAGTCTGCATCTCTATTGTCCTGTACTTTTTGCCATTCGCCTCTCCAACTCCATGGCTAATAAAAGCTTTAACAGTATGACCGGTGAGGCTAGTGATGTTTTGGGAGAGCTTATCACCCTGGTGGCAAAATGGTTTCAGATAAACAGTGCCGAAATTACCAATATCACTATAAGCCCTGCGATTGTGGTCTCAGGAAATCAGATCGACCTTACTGATAAAGAGCATACATCCTGCTTTAGACAAGCTTTCAAGGTGGATGAGGATACCTTCATGGTGGAGTGTATCCTGAATTAGTGTGACATACCCCCTAGCTTGAAATATCTACTTCTCCCCTTATATCTCAAACCAGTTGAAAAATCTTCCCTTTGTTTGTTATACAAATATTTAGTACAATTTTTTGATAGGATTATAGTAAATTCAAACCAGATATGGACAAAATAATATTTTTAGTATTAGGGGTGCAGGGGGATTATCTCCCTGCTGGGTTTGGGCAACGCCCAAGGTTTTGCCTTTGTTTTTAAGTCTTTACATTTAAAAGCGTGGGGGTTTGGGGGCCTGCAAGGCCGCCCAAGGTTTTGCTTTTGACTGTATATTTTTGATTTAAAATTACTATAAATAAAATTCTGCTATCTATTTAATTGTTGTTTTTTTTTAAGGGGTTGCGTCATTAACGGTATTGATAATAATTTACGAGCCGATATTGCTAATGCAATCAAGGGTCACGGCTCAGCCTCTTTTGCTCTTGATTTTTTCTCCTTTTTGGCTCCTGCTGGAATTCCTCTATGCTATATCAACTCCTGTAAAGAGTTTTTTCCATCCCCTCTTGCTGCTCTTGGTGACTCTGAATGGCAAAGTTTGCTTGCTGTGCTAAACGAGAATAACCTTGTCATCTTAAGCAAGTCAGAGCTATGCCTTTTACCGGATGTACAGGCAATAACAAGAGATAATCTTGCGGAAGCAACAGCAAAAAAAATGGTTGAAGCAGGGGTATTGTTTGTTACTTCAATAGCCAATAAACCCCAAAATGAAAGAGTTGATGAGCAAAACCGTTTAGCTTGGCATACAGCTGTTTTAGCCCGTTGGGTCATAAAATACTCTTTAAAAGAGCAGATGGGTAAGCTTCTTAAACTTCTCGATATAGCAGGAAGAAGAACGATAGATATCTGGCCTGACCGAGCCATCATTAGCCATCTTCAAAATATCCAGATGAGTGAAATTATCTTTGGAAAAGATGATCCGGGAGTTGCAATACGTATCAATAATTTAGGTCAGGCATGGCATCGGTTGGGAGAGTTTAAACTAGCCCATATCCAGCTCAACAAAGCGTTAGCCATGCTGGAGAAAAATCCAGACACCCAACAGCAGTTAATTGCCAACCTTCATGGCAATCTCGCTCTTTTATATCGCGACCAGAAACAGATGGACAAAGCGGTAGAATTTTTTCAAAAAGCCCTCTCCATGGTGGAGCATAAACACGGTTTGGAGCATCCCCTGGTCAATATTTGTGTCAACGGTTTGGGACGCATCATAAAAGCCAGTCAGGGACCAAAAGTGGCAATAGATTTTATCGGTGGTGTTTTAGCCAAGAGTGTCAAAGCCAGTGGAGTTAAAGAACACCCAAATATCGCGGTAACTTTCTGTAATCTAGGTGTTATCCAGGCCGAAATCGGAGATAAAGCCCTGGCCGCAAGAAGTCTACTAATAGCCAAAAAAATGGCCCAAAAAATCCTACCCAAAGAGCACCCCCTCCATGAACAGATTTTAAAACATCTAAGGCCGTTAGCTAAAAAAACATAACCAAAATCAGCAGTTTTGATCTTTCGTTAGGTTTAAAAACCACTGTTCAAGTTGTTTAAAATTGAGTCTAATGGTTTACGGGCCTGGTGTGGGGTCATTGTGTATTGCTGTAGCCAGTAGAAAATATGGGGCCAGAGAAGAATATCAAAACAGCCTGTAAAATATGATTGGCTCAAAGTGCGAAGAATATGCATTTCATAGTCTTTGGGCATCTCTAAATTTTTTAGAGATTTAACCATTTTCAATGAGCTGCCGATTGCTGCTATCTCGTCTAACCGCTCTTTAGATGTTGCAGGATTATCCACATCATCAGGTGATATATTTTCAGATGCGACTCTTGATCTGTAGCGCATCTCAGTGAGTGATATACCGCATCCCACTCTGAAAGCTAGTAACTCATTTGCATACTTAGCACCAACAGTAATTTTTATGTTTTTAGATGCCGCTCTTCTTGTGTCACGAAGGGTTGCTCTTGCTTCAATATCATCCTTTTGCTTTAACAGCTCCTCTTTCTCAACCATGGCAAGAGCAAAGGGTCCTAAGTATAGTGTTGCAAAAAGACCAGCCCCAGATAGTTTGTGCATATCCACCACAATGGGGCTATCTTTTTTAGTTGGTTCCATCCTGCTTCTAATAACATTATAGACATAGCGGAAAAGAACATAAAAATTATCTTTCATAGGGTCAACATGCTGGCGTAAGCAGACATGTTGACCATATTCACCCAGAATACTGTTTAATCCAGGTATAAAACTATGCTTCCATACGCGATCCAAAAAAGAGTCCCATTCTTCGTTTAGTTCATTTTTTAGAATAACAGGGTCAAATTTGACAGACTCATCGTCTAGACCACACACATGGTCAAGTTGGGGCATGTTTTTTTTCCTTACATTGTTAAGTGATGTAATTTAGAAAATAGGAAGGAAATTAATATATATCATTATTGGTACAACCAAAAAACAATACACCTATTATAGTGCAGAAGTCAACCATCTTTTGTTTGGCAAGATATGCCTATCATGTAGCACGGTAACAATACCTGGAAACTTAGGTATAGTTTTAAGTGTTGAGCAAACCTTTTTTTTGTAAGTGGTACTAAGTTGGTGGGATGTCTACTACGGGTCAGGCATAAAAACCCCATGAGGCAAAATAAGTTTCATATTATCTGCCTCTGGAAAGTCAATATCCAGGAACTCACCAACGGAAGGTGAGCTGTTGCGGTTGCATGATAGATGATCGGCTTTGTGACATGAGACATAGGTCTTCAACCATTGGGTATCTGTATTCACAGATATCCTATTTTTGTCGCTTAAGCTATTAATGGCATCTGACATAACTATTATGCCTCTTTGATGAGTAGTGGGTTAATGGTTTAAGCCTGGAAGGAAGTAATTTGCCCCATCCAAGCCAAAAAATATATATCATCTATAATGAATAGAATCTTGAGTTCATTATGACATTAAAACAATAAAAAATAAAGTGATAAGGTTAATTAGAAATTGGTTTTTTACCACTGTAGACGTTTATTGAAAAGAGATAAATATAAATTTTCCAGGTGCTAATTGAACGTTGCTTCATCATAGTTAATATTATAGAAAGCCAACCTATATTATGGTAAAAACCCTCCACGTGATATAAAATCACATGTTATATCTATCGGCTGCTACAAATATGGCATAAATAGTATTTATACACAATATATATTAAACTTTTTTTTACCATTTGGTAAACAGACTTATTTGGTTTTGATTGTTAAAGTAATATATTGATCCGTAGGCTTTAATGTGAATAGTTGCAAATGGACATTTATATTTTTAGATTGGTGTTTTGTTGCCATATTTTGGAGGAGATTATCTATTATCTTAATAGTTACAATCTTGTTGTCTTTTTAAGATTCTTTTATGTCAGGTTGTTTGATGTTGTAGGCTAGCTTGAGCGTTTCGTCATAACAGGCAGTGCTGTTTGCAGCAACAAAAAAAACGCCTGTAAAAAGGCGTTTTTTTTGTTGCTGCTACTTAGGGAAAAACCGTGTTTACCTACCAAGGCATAAATCTGTTTATCTGGCTCATGGGGCGAATGGCTCCGTTTAAGTCATAGCTAATTGCGGTAACTGCGTTGGTCATGGCGTTCATGGCCTTGGTCATGTTGCCAACGTTAGCACTAATTGGATGTAGAGAGTCAAGCTTGACAGATATATCATCCATATTTTTATTCATTGTAAATATGTTACCGCTCATGGAGTCAACGCTGCTGGCCATTGCACTTACATTTTTATCCATTCCGCTAATGGAATCTGTCATATGCTCCATATTTTCTGCCATGCTCTGCATATCCACAGACATGGTCTCCATGTTGTCACTGATATACTCTAAATGGGTAGACATCAGAGCGACATTATCAGAAAGGTGGGAGATGCTGACAGATAGATTGCCCATATTCAATCCCATTTGGGGATCAATAGAGGAGGCCATGGTACGAATATCCTGGGTTAAGCTGTAAATGAGGAAAAAACCGTACATAGCCAGGATGATAAAGGCGAAAAGAGATGGATATACTATAAGCTCCCAACGACGAGCGCTTTTGTCGAAGCTTTTCGCAAAGTCCGATATGATAGTACTAGAACAGGCTGCGCACTCAGGGGAGTTGCCAGGAACAGGAATAGCTGTATTGCCTTTTCTTCGGGTAAACTGAACAGTAGCCTCATGACCTATTGGCTTTTGCTCGGTCTCCTTTTTAATTTCAGGCTCTTCTTCTTTATTATTCTCATCTGTCATGAGACAAAAACTCCTGATTATATTAAAACTGACAAATACGCATCACAACTTAGTTTGCTATAACCTGTATGCGGAATATCCATGTCAATTTTATCTGGTCTGTTGAAGAACCAGGTTAACTTTTATTTCAATCAATTGATCTAATCAGTACACCATTGGCTGCAATATTTTTATAGAAGCTATTTTAAGTCTACACCAGGGTAGAGCTGTTTGGCTAACTCTAAAAATTCGATTGAAGCTTTACTGGTTAAAGATTGTTCAAAAACTGCTCGACCTTCACTGAATGAGCGACGGTAAGCTGTTCTTTGATGAATACGGGTATCTAATACTCGAACTCCTCTTAGAGTTTGAATAGCTTCAAGAGTTTCTGCTGATTCTCTAACTCCGGGATGGGTATCTGCTCGGTTAACAAACATCACTATCTCAGGTTTTTTTTCCTTCTGTGCGACAGTCTCTTCAATTATATCCTTGAAACGAGCCGTTGACCACACATCTGCTTGACTGGGGGGAATTGGAACCAACACCCGGTCTGCCATGGCAATAGCCTGACGCATCGCCCATAGATTTGCTGCTCCTACATCAACGATCATCTCCCCTTTATGATTTTTCATCAATTTATTGGGGTTGCTTTCCGGCCGGAAAACCCTGATTTCCGGCTGGATCTCTTCTTCTGCTCGGACCTCAGCGACATCACTGAGTGTGGCCTGTGGGTCCAGATCAAATGCAACCACATCAACACCAGCAGTTGCCAACCAAACTGACAAGTTAAAGGAGATGGTACTTTTACCACATCCACCCTTCAAATTTCCGACTACAGTGATCATATCTTGTTTCCGGTAGGGTTGAAGTTTCTTTAATCAAATCCATTGAACATGATATATCAAAGGTCTGCAATAGCAAGTGTTCTTAATAAAGATTTGCTAACAAAAAAGGGCGACGGAATATAACCCCGCCGCCCTTAATTCTGCTCAGTTCTTGTCTAAGAACTTATTGGGCTGCTGGAGCCGCTGCTGCAGGAGCTGGAGCTGCAGGAGCTGGAGCTACTGGTGGTGGTCCGTATGGGCCAGGACCGTAACCATATGGGTTGTTGTTGTAGCCGTTGTTCCAGCCGTTGTTGTTGCGCCAGTTGTTGTTCCAGTTGTTTGTGTTGTTGTTGCGCCAGTCATTGCTGTTGCGCCAATCGTTGGACCAATCGTTGTTGCCATCACCGGAACCTTCAGCATCGCCACTCATGTTGAAACCAAAGTTACCTTTAGCTCTGCCGTTACCACGACCGTTGTTACGCCAGTTGTTTTTGTTGTTCCAGTTGTTGGCGTTGTTCCAGTTGTTGTTGTTGTCCCAGTTGTTGCCGTTGTTCCAGTTGTTGCCGCCCCAGCCATTATTGTTGTTGTTGTTCCATGGGTTCCAGTTGTTGCCGCCCCATGCAGATGCGTCACCAGCAGAAATCATAGCAGCACCGCCAATAAGAGCAGCAATAGCTAAAGCACGAATTGTTTTTTTCATGATTGTTTCACTCCATTTTAAAAGATGAATAAACTAAATTAATTAATAAAAAAAATTACCACCCCCAAGGGCCAGGACCTCCCCGGCCACCGGGTCCCCAACCGCCGGGACCACCCCGATAGCCAGGTCCAAAACGGTTGGGACCACCCCAACCATTATTTGCTCTATTATTGAAAAAATTACCGGATCGGTTGTTGTTCATCCAACCGTTATCCATAAAATTACCCCAATCACCATCTGTTATGGCATCCATATCAACATCGCCATAAACTTCAACCTTCACCCGACCATTACCACGAACAATTCCTTCTGCCAAGTTGCTCCAGTTGTTGCCGTTGTTCCAGCCATTGGTCCAGTTATTATTGTTGCCGTTATTCCAGCCATTATTTCCGAAGTTGCCATTATTCCAGCCCCCTGGTCCTCCCCCCCAAGCTTCTGCTGATTGTGGAGAATTGGTAAGTCCAAAGCCAACTACTACGGTGGCGATGGCCAAAAACTTAATGGTTGTTCTACGCATTAACAATATAATCCTCTTTATAGTGCCAGACAAAAATTAAACTACCATCTTAAGTCTGATTCACTGCGCCCATAGCCATCATAAGGATAACCGTATGATGATTCAGGCCAATTTGATTCATATCTACGATCCCAATTTTGGTAACCTGGATCATAGTAGGGGTTGTAATAACCTCTGGAGCCTCTGCCATTACGCCAAGGCTCTGAACCAACCCCGTAATATTCTCTACTCAAAGCCCAGTCTCGATCAGCAAATCTTCCTAAACCACGGGTATCTTTTGTGGCTCCCCATGGATCATAACGATAGGCTCTGTTGTATCTATTGCCCCTTGCTCCCCATGGATCATAAACATTGCGACGACTGTTCAGGCTTCTGTTTTTTGCTACACCTTTGGGTTTTTGTGGACCCTCTGGTTTTGCATTTTGCTGTTCGTCCAGACCTTCCATAAAGGAGTTCATGAAACTACCCATCTGCTTACCTAGCTTTTGGGTCCCGTTCTCCTTCGTTTTTGAGGAGTCGGCATGAAGGTCGTTAGCTACAATAACAGTTGCTGCCACTAGTGGAATCATGATCAAAATGGCAGTTGATGAACTTGACCATGTTGAAAATCGCAAAAGACTATCTTGCTGTATCATGACTCTTTGTGATCTATTCACACCCCCAAATTAAGTGACCAATATTTCCAAGGCCAAGTCCCTATTATGGCTCTGAACTAAAACGAAAGCTAGGTCTAAATTAAAAAGCAGCTCTCTTTAAACAAATATTCAAGCAACTATCGAGTGAATTATTTCTTCATTCGAATATTATTAAATGCTAATATGATGCTCTTATTTTTAAATTGCAACAAAAAAATTCAATTTATATGAATTTAATATGCACAACGCTGAAAATACGAGAAAATTTAAAGCAAAAAAGGTTGCTAAGGTTTCTTGATCTTAGTCAATTAAGCAATTTTCCCCCCTATTTTTGCGATCTCTCCTCTATAACCCGGTTCATGGTTTCGGCTAAAAGTGGAAAACGCAACTCAAACATTTTATATGCACAATCGGCAAACTGGCGTATCTCATTTTGAGCATCAGATTTGCGTCTTAAGGCAAAAAAGTTCATTAGCGAACGGAAATTGATCGTCCAATAAAGGTCAGAATATGTAGAGACTGGCATTGCATTACGCAACAGTTCCCTGGCTCTAGCACGATAGGGGTTGCGACCCCCGGCAATCTTTTTTATCTCTCCACTGGCTTCGGCAGCATCCAATCTTTGGCAGACCTCGGCATACTCGGTCTGATAAAACTCATGAAGAGAGTTCATCAACTTTTCATAACGTTGGGACTGCTCATCAGTTATAACCTTGAAACCGTCTACTGTTCTGGCCTCTGCATCGGGGATGAAAAAGGCGGTTATGGGCATACGGTAACGTTGGGAAAACTCGTTGAATGAGCAGATTCTGTGGCGCATCCACTGTCTTAATACAAATATCGGGGCGATAATCCGCCAACGGAAATGGACCGTCTCAAATGGGGTTCCATGGTTGTGGGAGAGCAGATGGTAGAGAAGATTGCGATCTTTATCACCAAAATCGGCTAGATTTTCCAAACGATGGTTGGTGGTAGAGATACGGGCCGTATTGATTATAGTTGCCTCATCACCCCAGCTGTCCTCCAGCTCAATAAAGCCAAAATTACCTATACGTTTGGCAAAATCAGGATTCAATTCACAGCGAGTGTTAATCTCATCTTGAATCTGTTTGGTAGCATCGGTTTGAAAATCAGGCTCTTCTTGATTTGATTTCTGTGCCATTGAGTCGCTCACTTTGAAACATAATAGAGATGGAAATAGAAAATAAAAAATCTAATGCTATTTAAACTGTGCTGCTATTGTAACAATATGAAAATATTAAAAATATATTTAAATTTTATCGCGAAATATAAGAACCAACACCCCCTCTAGAGTGTAGATGTTATAGCTTAAAAGGTGTATGACACAATGAAACTTTTTACCCGTTTTTGCCTTGCATTATGGTGAATCAAGATAAATTTTCTTTATTAACCGTTCATTAGATCACTCTGAAGTTTTATTATATAGGGGAGGAGATCTTGGGCTAATAGTCCCGATTCACTATTTCCATCAACAACGGCGGCATCAGCTGCTGCTCCATGGAGCCAGACACCACAGCGAACCCCGGTTTCTGGAGACCAACCTTGGGTCAATAATCCAGCAATTATCCCGGTTAGCAGATCACCACTACCACCTGAAGCCAACCCTGAATTGCCGTTGTCATTAATCCAGGCTCTGCCATCGGGTGCTGCTATTATGGTATCCGCCCCTTTTAATACCAGCCATATCTGCCACTCTTTAGCTGTTTTTACTGCGATTCCCAAACGATCTTTTTGAATCTCCGGTACTGTGAGCTGTAAAAGTCGGGCTAACTCCCCTGGATGGGGAGTGAGGATAAGTGGAGCACTGCGTTGTTGGGTAACAAGCTGTATCTCGCCACCAGTTATTGCCAGCAAATTTAGTGCATCGGCATCAAGCACAATGGGTATATCTTTCCATTGCAGGGTCAAGGCCTGTACACAGATATTAAGGTTTGTTTGGGTTCCCAGCCCCGGTCCTATTGCCATGGCGCTGGGTTTGATTGCGGAATCCAGGATCTTGTTCAACCAGTTGGTTGCCAAATCTTGTTGATTACCCTCGACGGGTAGGGGGATGGTCATGGCCTCTGTAAGTTTGCTTGCAATAATCTGGCGTGATGGCTCTGGAGTGGCAACTGTTACCAATCCTGGGCCAGTTCGCAATGCTCCCATGGCGGTTAGAGATGCTGCCCCCTCTTTGCCAACACCTCCTGCAACTATCAATAGATGACCAAAACTTCCCTTATGACCATCACTTTTACGGCTGGGAATGGTCAGATCCTCAAGTTGATTTCTGGCTACGGTATGTTGTTCAATATCTATAAACTGATCAGGTATACCAATCGGCACAGTGATAATCTCACCACACAATCCAGCACCGGGATATATGCGATGACCAATTTTTTCCACCCCAAAGGTTACGGTCCAGCGAGCTTTTAGGGCGCAACCCAAAATTCTGCCACTGTTGGCACAGACACCAGATGGTAGATCCACTGCCAACACAGGGATATCCAACTGGTTGATTATGGCAAACGATTGGGCTATCACACCGCTAACAGGACGGATCAAACCTGTACCGAAAACAGCATCGACAACTATACATGAGTGGGCAGCCATGGACTGGATTTTGCTTAACTGTTGTGGCGAGTCAATCTCTCTTATGCTACCACCAATATTTTTAAAAACATTGAAGTGGAGGAGGGCATCACCTTGTAGTTTAGCGGTTTTGCCGAACAGAATCAGGCTAACTTTAGCTTCACTCTGTAACAAGCGACGGGCGATGACAAAACCATCTCCACCATTATTTCCCCCACCTGCAAGAATTAATATCTGTTTGGTTCTCCATTGGGAACAGCGATTTTTTAAAATTCTAGTGACACCAGCACCAGCATTCTCCATAAGTACAGCCCCAGGCAGACCAACCTCCTCTATGGTTCTATGGTCGGCCCTCTGCATCTGTTCGCTGTTTAATAATTTCATTTTTCACCCCTCAATAAATATTTATGGGTTTTAGATGGTTGAAACTAGATCTGGTAATCGTCACCACCCACCTAGCATATCACGGGAAATATATATCACAAATAAGGTGGCAGCGATTTTTTTTGATGATACAACAGATAAACCAATATTTTACGCTATTCAACCAACGCCAGTTGCCGAATCTAGGTTGATTAATCCAGTCTTTAGTAACAAGATACCGGAGATATTTTTTAACTACAAATCTTAAGATCAGTTGGGGGTTGTATGACGGCGGTAGTTTTGGCAGAAGGGTTGAAAAAAGAGTATCCCGGTCATAAAGCTGTTGATGGGATTGATTTTGAGATTCGCCAGGGGGAGTGTTTCGGAATTCTAGGACCCAATGGAGCTGGAAAATCCACCACCTTGAGAATGGTAATCGGTTTGACCGACCTTGATGGCGGTAGCTTGGAGCTGTTTGGTCAACCCATGTATCCAGAGCATCCAACTCTAGCAAAAAAAATTGGTGTTGTTCCCCAGGAAGATAATTTAGACCCTGACCTTTCAGTTGGGGAGAACCTTCTGGTTTATGGTCGTTATTTTGGTCTCGCCGATAGAGAGGTCAAGGCCAAGATGGATGAGCTGTTGCTCTTTGCCCAGCTGGAAGACCGTAAAGATGCCATGGTTCGTGAGCTATCCGGGGGGATGATGCGACGTTTAATGATAGCTCGCTCTTTGGTGGCCTCTCCCGATCTTATCGTTCTTGATGAACCCACAACCGGTTTGGACCCCCAGGCTCGCCATCTGATTTGGCAACGGTTGCGAGCACTGCGTGAAAAGGGGGTGACTCTGCTTTTGACTACCCACTATATGGAGGAGGCGGCCCAACTATGTGACCGTCTGTTGATCCTCAACCGTGGACAGATACTTGACCAGGGTTCGCCAACCGCTCTGATTTCCCGTCATGTGGAACCTGAGGTGGTTGAGGTACGTGGTGACGGGGAGCTGGAAATTCTACAGGAGTCATCACACCTTCCTGGTCGAGTGGAACGGGTGGGGGATACCACCTTTTTTTATTCCAACGATGCCCATGTAATACTTGATTTTTTTCGTGATCGTCATGACCTTACCTGTCTTTTACGTCCAGCTAATTTGGAGGATGTCTTTCTAAAACTAACGGGGCGGGAGTTGAAGGATTGATTAACAATATTGGTAAGTTGCTTGGTAGATATCTGCCAAAAAAAGGTTTTGTGCAGGTGTGGCGCAGACATTTTTTGGTTTGGAGTAAGAGTGCTGTTACATCATTGATGGGTACTTTGGGGGAGCCTTTCCTATATCTGTTGGGTATGGGGTACGGTTTGGGACGTTTTGTCGGAGAGATAGAAAATGTCGATTATCTGGTCTATCTCACATCGGGAATATTGGCTGCTAGCAGTATGAATACCGCCACTTTTGAGGCTCTTTATGGTGGTTTTACCCGGATGACCAGACAGAATACCTTCAATGCCATGTTGGCAACGCCACTTAGAGTTGTCGATGTAGTGGCAGGTGAGGTGGCATGGGGGGCGACAAAAGCCCTTATCTCAGGTATTGCAATATATCTGGTGGGCAATATTCTAGGCTCCATTCCATCACCTGGCGCATTTTTAGTCCTTCCTGTGGTATTTCTCTCAGGGGTTGTATTTACCTCCATGGCGTTGGTTGTGGTAGCAATTGCTCCAAATTACGACTTTTTTCTCTACTATTTTACTCTGTTTACTACACCGATGTTTCTTTTTTGCGGTGTGTTTTATCCGGTAGATTCTCTGCCCCAGGCGGTACAGTTGGTAGCCAACATGTTACCCCTTGCCCATGTGGTTGCCATAATTCGTCCTCTGACTATCGGTCTGCCACTGGATGATCTGTTTTTTCACCTGAGTGCATTGTGCGCTTATGCTGCTTTAACATTTTTTATAGCTGTCCAATTGCTTAAAAAACGTCTTATTGTCTAGTGATTTGCTCTCTTATCTAAACTGCAAAGCAAAAAAAAACCATAACCACTCTTTGCCAAGACGGAGCGATTGTATTAATGTAGGCAGGATTTGTTTGGTGGGGTCAAAGAATAAATATAATTTAAAAGTGCATTGTAAATCTGTAATTTTACGTTAACGAAACTTATAAATAGAACTTATTAAAAGGATACTTATACCATGGCCGATCTATTCTCAGCTGAGTGGATGACCCGTTATCAAGAGGAGTGGAACAATGAGCCTGAGCTGGCAGATGCTTTGGCAAAGATCAACTTCACTTCTACTATAGCCTATGGCATAGAGGGAGAGGAGCAACCTCGTGGTGTCTTGGTTGTACAAGATGGTAAAGCAGTTAATGCAGGAGCTTATAGCGGTGAGGAGCTTAGTTGGGATTTGCGAGCATCTGAAGATAATTGGAACAAATGGATCGCCAAAGGTCTTGGTATGATGGGCTTGGGGATGGCTTATACATCCCGTAAGTTAAAGTTTAAAGTTGGTGATTATGGCGCAATGATCAAAGATCCTCGCATGGCAAAACCGTTCATAAAATCCTTCTCCGTGATGGGAAGAGTATAATTTACTACTAAATTTGAAGGATACAGGATCCATGAGGAATAAGATTTTTTCTCCTGCCCTGCTGGCTTTGATGGTTGGTTGGGTAGTTAGTGGTGGCTACAGTGCCTCTGCTGCTGATGATCGCCAGATCATAACCGTCAAATCATCTCCAGTTGGTGCGTCCACTACATTGGGTGGCACGGTTGTTCCTTTCCGGGAGGTGGCTTTTTCAGCCCAGATGCCGGGTCGCATTGAACATATTGCCGGGGTTGAGGGGGACTGGTTCCGAAAGGGGGCCGTATTGGTTGCCCTTGATACTGAGAATCTGCTCGCCAAAAGACAGGCTGCCAAAGCTTCTCTTTCCAAGGCCAAAGCAGCACTTCGCAACGCAAGGGTACAGTATACAAGACAGGTCTATTCTGGCTCCCAGATGGCTTCTGACAATATGGGTATGGATATGCCGCGCCTGTTTGACAGGGTGCTAACAAGACCCATGGCAGATATGGTCGGTGTTGATAACCCTGAAATAACTCGTAGAGCGCAGATTTATGCCCAGGGCACACAGATTGATCAGGCCCGTTACGGCATGGTGCAAGCTGAGGCCCAGCTTCGTGAGTTGGACTCATCCATCCGGGACACTCGCTCTATAGCCCCATTTTCCGGTGTATTGGTTGCCAAACATGTTGAGGTTGGTGACACAGTACAACCGGGTATGCCTTTGGTGAGTTTTGCTGATACCAGACATTTGCAAATCAAGGTAGATATTCCTGCTCGTCTGATGCCGGGTGTGAAAAAGGGGATGATCTTATCGGCTAAGTTGGATGTTGGCAAATCACGGGTTGATACTCGTGTTGCACAGATTTTTCCAATGGCCGATCCCCAACGTCATACTGTAACAGTCAAGCTGGATCTGCCAAAAAGCTCTCCAGGTGGACCGGGAATGTATGCGGAAGTGATCATTCCCGATGTTACTTCACCAGAGAGAAATATCCCAACTATTCCCAAAACATCAGTAATTTGGCGTGGTAGTCTACCTGCGGTCTCAATTGTCTCTCAAGATGGATCAATTGAACAGCGTCTTGTGCGTCTTGGTGGTTTGGTTGGAGAAGATATGGTTGGTATCCTCTCTGGTTTAAATGTTGGCGAGCGGATTCTTCTTGTGGGAGCAAGCGGTACAATATCCTCAACGGGTGATTCCAATGCCATTGAGAGCGGTAACGGTAATAATTAAG
The DNA here is from genome assembly GCA_015232405.1 of Magnetococcales bacterium. Taxonomy (GTDB): domain Bacteria; phylum Pseudomonadota; class Magnetococcia; order Magnetococcales; family JADFYX01. The sequence continues at coordinate 53,836 of JADFZS010000006.1, forward strand.
GCAGCCTCTTATTAGATACCTCACCGTTTTTCTAGTTTTTTGTTTGGGAAAAACAATATGAGCACATCAAATGACCTGACGCCACCACCTAAACCAACTCTGGAGCACCCCGACGCACAGAGTCTAGGTGCAGCAGGGATGATGGCAAAGGCCTTTATCCACTCTCCATTATCTCCTCTATTTCTCTTTGCCTGTCTGGCAATGGGGCTTATGGGTTTGATGTTGACACCACGTCAGGAAGACCCACAAATATCTGTACCCATGGTGGATATTTTTGTCCAGTATGGCGGAGCCTCCTCTGAGCAGGTTACCTCTTTGGTGACATCTCCTCTTGAGCGGATAATGAGTGAAATACCGGGTGTGAAGCATGTCTACTCTGCCTCTATGCGGGGCCAGGGCATGATCACTGTGGAGTTTGACGTGGGTGAGGATATGGAAGCATCCTTGGTCAAACTGTATGATAAAATTCAGTCCAATATGGATCTGATGCCCCCAGATGTGAAGCCACCGTTGGTTAAACCAAAATCGGTGGATGATGTGCCCATTGTCACCCTTACTTTGTGGTCAAATGAGATCAACGACAGTGTTTTAAGGGTGCTGTCCTTAGATGTTTTGCAAAAATTAAACGAGGTTAAAAACAGCTCCCAGGGTTTCATTGTTGGTGGTCGTTCTCAACAGATACGGGTTGAGGTATTTCCTGAGAGACTATCGGGCTTTGGTATTAGTTTGGACCATATCGCCCAGACCATTAAAACTGCCAACAGTGAAAAAGATATCGGTAGTGTGGAGTCAGAAGATACTGGCTATCGGGTGATTACCGGTACTTATATCAAAAATGCCTATGATCTATCCCAGCTTATGGTTGGTACTAGATTTGGTTCACCTATTTATGTCCGTGATGTAGCTCAGGTTTTCTCTGGACCGGAGGAGACCAAACAGATGGTCACCTATACCACTGGTCCTGCTTATCAAGGGGATACTGGTCCGGCCTCTGCTGCGGCTGCGGTTACGATTGCCGTTGCTAAAAAAATGGGTTCCAACGGTGTTACCGTTGCCAATGATATTTTAAGCCGTGTTGAAGAGTTGAAGGGGTCATTAATTCCAAGCAATGTCAATGTTGCTGTTACCCGTAACTATGGTGAAACTGCTGATGAGAAGGTTAATGAGCTTCTCTTCAAACTAGTTGTTGCCACCTCTGCCGTTACCTTTTTGGTTTGGTGGGCACTTGGCTTTAAACCAGCTATTGTTACCTTGGTGGTTATCCCCGTTGTTATCTTGATGACGGTTTTTTCCGCTTGGATACTTGGTCTAACCATCGACAGGGTTAGTCTGTTTGCCCTTATCTTCTCCATCGGTATTTTGGTTGATGATGCCATTGTGGTGGTTGAGAATATCTACCGCCGTTGGCTGCTGGAGGATAACTGTTGCCATCTGATCTCCATTGATGCGGTACGTGAGGTGGGCAACCCGACGATTTTGGCAACATTTACTGTTATCGCTGCCTTGATGCCCATGGCTGCTGTTAGGGGTATGATGGGACCATACATGATGCCAATTGCGGTTTTGGGATCTGTGGCAATGCTCTTTTCGCTATTTGCTGCTTTTGTCTTTACCCCTTGGCTGGCTCAGTTGATCAAACCCAGCATGCGCTCTTTGCATCACCATTCTGAAAAAGAGCATAGATCTACAGAAAAGCTGGAGACAATGTACCGTGCGATTATTCCGGCACTACTTGATAGCAAAATCAAAGGATACGGTTTTCTTCTAGCTTTGATAGCTGGCTTTGCCGGGTCTTGTCTGCTGTTTTATACCACAGATGTGACAGTTAAAATCATGCCTCTGGATAATAAGCCGGAGTTTAATGTGGTCATAAACATGACCGAGGGAACTGCACTGCCCAAGACAGCCAATCTGGCAAATAAACTGACCGAAAAAATCAAGGCGGAGGTTCCTGAAGTTACCGCCTTGCAAACCTATGTCGGTACGGCATCGCCATTTAACTTTAACGGCATGGTGCGTCACTATTATCTAAGGAGAAACTCTTGGGAGGCAGATATTCAGGTTCAACTTCTGCACAAGAGTAAACGTGAAAGAACCAGCCATGATATAGCCGAGGCGGTACGTTTGATATTAACGCCAATTGCCCATGAGGCGGGGGCGAAAATTCAGGTGGTTGAGATGCCTCCTGGTCCACCAGTTTTACAATCGGTTGTTGCCGAGGTGACAGGGCCGACATCTGAGATTCGCCATGAAGTAGCCAACCATATTACCGAGCTATTTGAAGAAGCTGAGGGTATTGTCGATGTTGACAACTACATGCAGCAAGATTTTGATCTATGGCGTTTTGAGGTAGATACTGAAAAAGCGGTGCGGAGGGGTATTTCAGTTGATGCTATCAACCGTAACCTTGGTATGGCTATGGGTGGTGCAAGGTTGGGTGACGTAAAACGGGGCAATGTACTGGAACCAACCTATATTGTTCTTCAGGTTCCAATGGCGATCCGTTCCAAAATTACCAGCTTGGCCGATCTGCCGATCTCCTCTCCTTCGGGAAGCATAGTACCTTTGGGTGAGTTGGGTCATTTTGTAAAAGGCAAGCAGGACCCGATTATCTATCATAAAGATCTACGCCCTGTGGAGTATATCACGGGTGAGGTGACTGGAGTATTGGATGCTCCTATCTATAGTATGTTGGAGGTGGATAAAAAACTGCAGGATTATACCACTCCTGATGGTCATGTAATTTCAGGTGAATTCCTTGGTGCACCAGAGACCTATGCCAAAAGTGGATTTGAGTGGACTGGGGAGTGGACAGTCACCTTTGAGACATTCAGGGATATGGGCATGGCTTTTGGCGTTGCTCTTATCTTGATATATATGTTGGTGGTTTGGGAATTTGGTAACTTTACCCTTCCGGCAATTATTATGGCTCCTATTCCTTTGACCTTGTTGGGTATTGTTCCTGGTCACTATATTATGGATGCCAAGTTTACCGCCACCTCAATGATCGGATTTATCGCCTTGGCTGGTATCATTGTGCGTAACTCCATTCTTCTTGTGGATTTTGCCCAGCAGGAGATCTACAACGGTGTAAATGTGCGTGATGCGGTTATTCTTTCCTGTAAAGCTAGAACCAGACCCATCATAATTACTGCTCTGGCCTTGGTGGCTGGATCCAGTGTTATCATGAGTGACTTTATCTTCCGGGGTATGGCTGTATCGTTACTGTTTGGTGTCTTGGTATCAACGGTATTGACCCTGTTGGTTATTCCTCTTGGTTGTGTGACTTTTTCCAGCGCATTTAAAACTCGGGATAGCTTGAGTGACGATGAGCCTTCACAGCAGAGTGGTCCTGCATTTACAACTGCTAGCATAGGTATGGCGACTGCTGCAGCAACAGTAACAGCTAAAGCTGAGGCGGTTACGGCTGTTGCGAGTAAAAGTGACAAGGTTATAGAACCAAATACACCGAGGGTTACAACAAAGCCAGTAGTTGGTGAAAAAGGGGCAGAGGCAAAGCCAGCAGCCAAAGCTACAGCGGCTAAAAAACCAGCGGCCAAAACAACTACGGCTAAAACAACAGCAGCTAAAAAACCTGCAGCCAAACCAATAACGGCTAAAAAACCAGCAGCTAAAAGTACTGTAACTGCGAAGGCTTCCACAACAGCAGCCAAAAAGCCTACGGCCAAGAAACCAGCAGCAAAAAGTGCTGAAAAAACCTCTAGCTCACGGCGGGGTATTCGTATGAAACCGACAAAAAGCGACCAAGGATAACCATTCAATGCCACAGTTCAAAAAAGTTTTTGGACCGTTGGTTTTTGTTTTGACCTTTTCAATTGCTAATGGTTGGGGTTCTGATTTAAAAAAAGATAGTGGGGCTTATGCAAGCCCCGGTCTATCTGGAGAATCGGTATTTATACCTCTTTCCAACCGCAACCCAACGGTTCTGCAACCCGGATCGAGCTATGGTGCTCTCGATAGCCCCTCTATTCCATCATCTATACAAGGTGGTAATCCTCCTGCTGCATCCGGTTTATATCAGAAAAATCCTCCTTCAGCTTCCAGTTTCTATCCAAAAACAGAAGGGAGCAAAACTCCAGTAACAAACAACCGTTTTTGGGATCCGCCCCCTGAGTTTCGTAATGAAGGTGGTACAACAATCACCAATGACCCTGAGTTTAGCTATGAGGGTGGTACAACCACTGGTGGCGGTGAGTGGAGTTCCACACCACCACCCAGCATTGAATGGGGTGATGTGGGTATAACTAAACCTCGTATGGCAAAAGAAAATGACCCTCGTTTTGATTATTCGGAACCTGAAGATAGTCGCAACGGTCTGAGTATTTACGAAGATCCACAAGGGTATAAAAAACAGTTTTCAGAGGGTTCCCGTGGTTATGAAATAAACCGTTGGCAGGATGGCGGCTATGACAGGCCAAAAGCTGGCAGCTCGGTGTGGGGTGGGGAGCCTATGGCAAACCCCAACGCAAAAATTGATGATCAGTTTGATTATAGTGATGTTGACGATTATGAACCGCCGCAAAAAAAGCGTTCTTATAAAAACTTCTACAATACTCTTGAGCCTCCACCACAAGGAACATATGGTAATCAATGGCGGTAGGGGCTGTTAATAGATAAACCTTACTCTGGTATACAGTTATTTCAAACCAAAATTGCACATATAGGAATAAAATAAACTATTATGGGTGCAGGGAAGTTACTTCCCTGCTGGGTTTGGGCAAAGCCCAAGGTTTTGTCTTTGTTTTTTAAGCTTTTACATTTAAAAAGCGTGGGGGTTTGGGGGCCTGCAAGGCCACCCAAGGTTTTGCTTTTGACTGTATATTTTTATTTGAATTCAATATATATGTCTCCTTAGGTAAATGGATATGATTAAAATATATAAAATACATGGGATTTTTCTCAGTTTTTTGCTCTCATTTTTGCTTTTGTCAACTGCTGGAGCAGGTGATGGTTCTAAATGGTCTTATGATGACAATGGACAGGACGGTTATGTCGGTGAGAAGAGAAATAGAAACCCATGGACTGGGGAGCGTAGTGGACCCCTAGCAACAAATAAAGCAGAGCAGTTTAATTATGGTGATGAGAGAAGAGTAGAACCTCCACCATCGTTAGAAGATCTCTATCCAAAGCAGGGTGGAGCAAATAGTGGAAAACGACCATGGGGAGATGTTCCCAAGGAGTTTCAGGATAGCCAAAGCAACACCTACTATGATGAGCCAGCTAGCGAGAGAAAGTATGGCAGTGGTGGATATTCCCAAGATGGTTATCAATGGCCCGAAAGAGAAACCAGCAGGGGTGGTTATGACTCTTTGCGAGGGGAGGCTCTTGAGCGACCCAACATGGGTTATTTATATCCTGAATATGGACGACCCAGGGCCAGACCATACTTGGACCCATCACCTGGCTATGGTGACTATTATAGGCGACCCCATTATCGACCACTATATAATGATTCTGATATTGGTTATGGTAGTTGGCAGGGGTCAGACTACTTGGGCAGGGGTCGTGGTCTTTATAGAAATTATAATTTAATACCCAGATATTAGATCAAAATTACCTTTGCATAGCATTTTTTTATCTTCTTTTGTTGCTAGCCTTCACTGTTGAGTGATGGCATAAGATACTTGTGCTGATCTTAAAAAATATTGTTAATGCAAGCCAAAGTTGGACATAAAACGCTTTTATTATTATGGGTCCAGGGAAATTATTTCCCTGGTGGGTTTGGGCGAAGTCCAAGGTTTTGTTTTTTTTTAAGCCTTTACATTTAAAAGCGTGGGGGTTTGGGGGCCTGCAAGGCCTCCCAAGGTTTGCTTTTGAATTTATGTTTTTGATTTGAAATCACAATAGTTTTGGAGTCTCAATAGTTCCATGGGACAATTTCTGACTTTATTATTCATATTTATCATCTCTTTTCCTGGCGAAATTATTGCTGCGGAGCGTAAGGCGGTTGTTGAATTTTCTGCGGATGTTGTAAGGACCATTCCTGGTAAAAAAGATAAAGTTTCTCGTGGGCGGATGTTTGTCAGCCGTTATGGGATCAGAACCGAGGGCAAGAAAAACTCCAAGCCAGTTGTTTTTATATTTCGTCCCAAAAAAAAGATCGTCTGGACGCTATTTCCAGAGGAAAAGTTATATGAAGAGCGTTTGGATTTTGTAGTAAAAAGACCACCATTACCTATGGACCATGATAGTCCTTGTAAAACAGACAAGGGTGTTGTTTGTCAGTTATTGGGCAGTATTGTGTTAAACGAGCGTAATGTTGAGCATTGGCTTATATCACGTCGGGGTCCACAAAAGTTTACTCCTATTGTTCAGCTTTGGATTGATAGAAAGTTGAATGTGGCGTTACGGGAGACTTTTTTGGATGGTATGACCATAGAGTTGCAAAATTTGCAGGAAAAGGCGCAGAATATAAAGCTATTTGTGGTTCCGGGAGAATATAAGAAAAAGCCGCTGGTAAAAAAAGCAGCAAAAGCAATAAAAAAATAAAAAAAACTATTATTGGGGTCTGGGGACAATTATTGTCCCCAGCGGAGGTTTGGAGGCAGAGCCTCCAAGGTTTTAAGTTGTAAATTATGTAGTCATTTATAATTAAAACAACAATAAAAACAAAACCTTGGGCGGCCTTGCAGGCCCCCAAACCCCCACGCTTTTTAAATTTAAAAGCAAAACCTTGGGCTTCGCCCAAACCCACCAGGGAGATAATCCCCCTGGACCCCTATTAGTACAAACTTTTCAAAGAGATAAACAGTATCAGATAACCCCACCTAACTGCGGAGATATCATTTGCCCATCACCCTAACTCCAGAAGAACGGCGACGTTTTAAAACCCACGGTAGAAAAAAAGGTTTTTTAAAAGCCAAAGATGCCGAGCATCTATCAGAAAACCTACCTGGATTAACCGTTAAACAGAGTGCTAATCGTATTGAGTTGTTAAAACAGTTTGAGAAGGTTTCTACAACAACAAAGTTATGGCTAGAGATAGGTTTTGGCAATGGTGAGTATCTCGCCCATTTGGCAGCCTTAAACCCTGATGACTGCTTTATCGGTGTAGATGTATTTCAAGAAGGTGTTTCTGCCCTTTTACGTAGATTAGAACGGCAGAATAGCAGTAATGTACGGGTAGGGGTGGACAATGCAAATATAGTGTTGCTGGAGAAAATACCGTTTAACTCGTTAGACCGAGTGGTGATAAATTTTCCCGATCCCTGGCCCAAAAAAAGGCATCATAAAAGACGGTTGATACAAAGCGAATTTCTAGATCTATTAGCCCAACGTATGATAAGTGGCGGAAAGATATCACTAGCAACCGATTGGGCCGAATATTCCGAATGGATGCTGGAGCATCTTGAGGTCCATAAAGAGTTTAAAAACACCATCGCAAATGGTGGCTTTGCCCCACAACCAGACAACTGGCTGATAACCAGCTTTCAAAAAAAAGGCCAAAAAGCAGGCCGCCCCGCCCGTCATCTACTGTTTGATAGGAGGTAATATCTCAGTGATGTTCAATCAAATTTTACATTGAAAAATTGATATAAGATTATGTCAGTTCTGTAGCTTGTCAGTAAATCAAGATATTAACCTGAGATGAGAAATGAAGGAGAGTTCCATATATTAAAGAAATTATTTTTAAATTCTGATAGTATGTAAGCAGGTAGACTAGTTTTCACAGTTATTTTGAGATTGTGGTTATGGACGGTATAAACAAGTTTTTGTTTCGTATGGATCAGTTTTCTAAAGAAACTATCCCAATGTCTCGCCTATCTGAGTATATGGCGCAGTTGTCCAAGTTGCTAGGATCACAAGAAAAAGTACATTTTGGCGGACTTTTAAAGGGAAGTACTATACTTAGAGTCTGTGTAGAGGATGAAGTAGAAAAATGTGTTGTTAAACGTCTTCAAGCTGCAAACAGTCCCGGTGATGATAGTGATGCTCGTAAACATTATATAACTCTGAATGGTATGCTTCAGTTTGATAAAGCTGTTGGTACTATTCGTCGTGAAAAAGGCGAATCTTTGTTGATTTTTCCTGGTCGCAAGACAGTAGACTTGCAACCTATTGGCCCTATTAAGCAACCAAGTGCCGTTGAGGGAGTTTTGATTCGTATCGGGGGAAAAGATAGCACTATACCTGCTTATATTGAGAGTATTGATGGAATTAGTTACATTTTAGAGTTGAGAAGCCGAGAACTTGCTAAAAAGATGAGTAAGCATCTTTTTGAGAATATTCGGGTTTCTGGAGAGGGGCAGTGGGAGAGAAAAATTGAAACAGGATGGACTCTCAAAAAACTAGTTGTGCAGGATTTTGAGTTATTAGAAGAGGCTTCTCTTTTGGATTCAGTTGCAGCACTGCGGATGGCACCAAAAAGTGATTGGCAAAAATTAGACGATCCAATGTCTACTTGGAAAGACATGAGAGAGAGCTAATAAACAATGGTCCTATTTGATACAAGTATTTTGATTTTTTTAACTCAGCCATACGCAAAAGTCCTTAATGATCCAGTTACAGGAGAACCAGTTTCAAACCCTGGTGAGCGAGTAGATTATTTGATCAAGAGGCTTAATAAAAGTAAAGAGAGAATTATAATACCAACCCCTGCTCTTACAGAATATTTGGTCAAGGCTGGAGAAGCCATGCAAGAGCAGCTTAAAGTTTTTGAAAAACCACCATTTCAGATTGTTCCTTTTGATACTAGGGCAGCAATTGAGTGTGCTTTTGCTTTAAACCAGAACAAATTTAAAAACAAAAAAGAAAAAGAAGAAGCTGTAAGTAGGGCTAAAATTAAGTTTGATTGGCAAATTGTTTCTATTGCCATAGTTGAAAAGGTTTCAGCGATATATTCTGATGATCTGCAAATCAAGAGGTTTGCCGAGAAATACGATATATCTGTTATTTCAATTGCTTCGCTTGATTTAGATCCTGGAAAAGATCAGTTAGAGCTTGTTTTATAAATAATAAAGTTGTTTTAACCTAAATCAAAATCTATCATACTGAAAGAAGTCTTGCTAATAAGATGAGTTGCGTCAATAACAGGAGTTTCCTCAAGAATGGATGCCATCTCAAGAGATTAAACAAACCTTGAAAATGAAAAGAAATTGAGCCTCTATGGCTCTCTTAACAGACGCACTCCTAAATAGCCGTTGTTGAAGCCGGGGGTGTCTTTGTCTCTGTTGGCTGAACGAACACCTGATGGTTTTACTTTCCAGTCGCCACCACGAATTACCCGGTATTGGCTTAACGATGGTCCTAGAGGGTCGTTTCTTGGGCTATCTTCGTAGAAATTTTTACGGTATTTATCGTGGACCCACTCCCAGACGTTGCCCATCATATCGTGGAGGCCAAACTGGTTGGGACGGAACGATCCCACCGGAGCGGTTACTTTGTAGTTATCGTTACAGGGGAAGGTAACAGGATCTGGGATAAAAAATGAGGATGATTTTTGTGGGTTGGAGACGTTGCCAAATCTACACGCCTCTTTTTCTCCATCACCCCAATATCGCTCTGAAGTTGTCCCTGCTCTAGCGGCATATTCCCACTCTGCCTCGGTTGGTAGCCTGAACTTGCCATTGCCATGGGATGAGAGCCACTGGGCAAATGATGTAGCCTTATTCCAACTAACCTGTACTGCTGGCAGATTGTCGCCATTAAGGGAGGCCCCACCCAAAACCTTGCTATCATGGTCGGGTTTATACTTGCGGAACTGTTTATTGGTCACCTCATATTTACTCATCCAGAAACCTTTTGTAATGCAGACTTCATGGACGGGTCTTTCATCGCTATTACCGGTGTTGCTACCCATTTTAAAACAGCCATTGGGAACCCAGACAAAAAGCATTCCTGTGACTGGCTCTTGCCAATCAAGCTTACCTCCCTCCGCCACACTTTTTACCTTAAAACTGTTCTGTTCGCTAAAAAGAAACAGACCGTGGAGAAGATTGGCGCTATCCAACTTTGCATAGACTTTATGTCTTGTGCCTCTTTTAAATAACTTTCGAGCTTCATCTCTTGAAAGAACAAAATATGGTTTGTTGACCTCTTTTAGAAGATCAACAGCCCATGGCTTTGCATCCAATTTAATGGGGAACACACCTTTTTCCGGGTCGTACAGTCTGGAGTCTAAAACCACATCGGCAACTTCATAGCCCTCGACCCCCATGTTATCATTTACTTTGCGCAGAAAATCTTTCACCCTTTGTTGATACTCCGACTCCAACTCAAAAGGGTCACGCACAGGAAAACCAGAAACTTTTTTCTTCTTCTTCTGCATTTCTTTCATAGCAAGAAGCTTTTGTTCCTCCTGCTTTTTTAATGCAAGCAGCCTTTTCGCTTCAATTGCGGCAAGTTTTAGTTTTGCCGCATTTGCTAAATCAAGTTGACGCTGTTTATCTAATTGGGCTTTTTGTTGAGCAAGGGCTATCTTACGCTGTTTGGCTGCTTGGATTTCCTGTAATCTTTCCTGCTCCTTTTTTTGTTCCTGTTCTTTTTTGCCAAGCAGTTTTCTCTCCAACATCTCAGCGATTAAACCTTCGTAGTTAACGCTCTTCAGTCTGTTGATATACAGTTTTGCTTTGGCCTCATCTCCTGCATTAATGGCATTTTCAGCCATTTTCTCGTAGCGTTTCTCAATTATTGCCAGCCCCTGTTCAGCTGTTCTGTTGGTAAAGTCCAACTCTTGCACCCGGCGGAAACAGTCCATGGCGTTTTTAGGGGGTGCGTTTCTGTCTCCAGTAGGAAGGGTTAAAGCGTTACGGGATAGAAGGTCTTGACAGACAGGAAGCAATTTTTTTACCTGTCGATTGGCAGCCTCAACACCATTAAAAATAGAAAGTATAGCTAGCAACACAACGCTAAAAAGTGACACAAATCCAATGCTATAGCCCCTTCTCATAGGATCAATCCCCATAACTTTCTTATCCATAATATTATCAATTCAGTTGAAAAAGCAGGAGTAAAAATGTCCAACTCTTCTTAAAAAATTCACAGATCACAAGATACTACACTTTAGCCCGAGATATAGCCAATTGTCTAGCCCGTATATTGATTTTTAACAATAGGTTATGTCTGCAACGTTCATAAACAGGGGCTTCTTAGGGGTTCTAAAATTGCGTTGCTAATTATGTTATGATAAGCATTACCCTGTGACGCAGCTTGGTTTTTTGTTGTTGCTGTTACTATATGTCGTCCTGTTGCACGATATAGTTTGTCTATGGCAGTTTTTTCTGCCAGGGGTAATATTCCCCGTTTTGAGTTACAGGTATCGAACATTAGCAAACCGCGCAATGCAGGAACCAAGGCCAGCAGTTTCTGTATCTTATCTCCACTCAATCCTTCTTCTTTGACTGTATTGAAATCTTTAAACATCAGCTCATGGGGAATTAAAAGATAGTTGCCATCCAATATAAGGTTGTGACCTGCTATGTAGAGCACAAAAACATCGTTGCTTTTCATCTCTTGAGAAAGTCTGGCAATGGCCTGTTTGATACCTGCTGTAGTTGCCTCAGCATCAAAAAGGGTCTCCACATGGACATTTTCATAATGCAATTCACCAACTGTTTTGATTTCCCTGGCAATATGCCGGGCATTTTGCACAGAGTAGCTTAAGGCCAATGTGGGATCTTTATAGCTGCTAATGCCAACCGCAAGCAGATAGAGTGAAGGAGGGGTTGCTATACTATCTTCAACAAAAAGCTCCAAAACAGCTGGGTCTGACGCAATTTCATTACCTCTGCTAAATGCAGTAACAGATATACTGTTTTTACCCGGCTGTAGGCTTATGGATCTTGTAATATTTTGTGAGGTTTGCAACGGTCCGGCTTGGTTAACCTCTTGGCTGGCAATGGTGACACCATTTAACTTGTAAAGCAGTTTGCCAAATCCACCGCCCTGGTTTGTCACCTGTATGCCAAGATCTATATCTCTTACAAACAGGTTGCTCTCTTTAGTATGGGATGTAAAAGAGATTTTCGGGGGTAGCCCTGATGTTACTATATTATTAATGTTGAATTTACCCTTAGCCTGGGCCACCACATCACGGTTATCGACAAATTTAGCTGCAATTAAGTCCGGGCGGTAGAACTGCTGGTATAGGGCAGAAAAGGGTATAAAACTGGCAGCTTTATCGGCCCCTTGGTTGATATGATAACCTATCAGTTTTGCCCCCTCATTTTTATCGGTAAAAAATCCTTCCGGGGTCCATAAAACCCAACTATCACCGTTTTTGTGTGGCAGTAAGGTTGCTATATCTCTACCATCATTCATAAAAAACCAACCAATGGTTCCATTTGCATATGCTGCAACCCCAACCCTGCCATTACCGGATATATTAACTGACAAGACTGCATCAGGGGATTTTTTTTGCCAGATTGTTTTGCCGTAAGAGTTAAAGAGATAGATATTTAAATCTGTCCCCAACAAAAAGCGATTTCCGTCAGGAGTAACAGCGGCAGCTTGGGATGTTTCGTTATCTTTAGTGGGTAGTCTGCGGTTGTTAAGGGCAGGATAATCGGTATTTTGCCAATTTGTAAGATATATATTGCTGCTGCTGGTTCTTGGCGGTTCCATGTTGATATCTTCTGGGGGGTCAATGGTTAACTCCCTCTGGCTCATGGAGAAAATGGCCGACCCCATACTACTTTTATAGAGATCAAACTGCACCTTTGTACCATTGTCAGAGATCTTTAGGGCATTGACATTGTTGCTCAGGTCTACAGTAGCAGGCTGGTTTAAAAATGGTGTTTTACCATAACTGTTTATTATCCCAACTGCTGGCTGGGAGCTAGCAAAAAAAATACCGCCATGGGGTCTGGTTAGGATATCGGTAATAGCCCCTTTTACCAGAAAAAAGTCCCGATGTTTTCCTCGTCCTTTCAGGGTCCAGCTACGTATGGGCCAGCTACCATTTTTATCCCATGTGCCACCAGCATACAGAAAATTACCATTTGCCGACCATGAGACAACATTTAAATTTCCATGGTCAACTCCGCTGCTCTCTGGGCTATGGCGGTAGGTGAGATCACTGCCGGAAAGAATATTTACATGGGGCGAGTCTTGAAAACCAACAGCTACCTCCTGACCATCAGGAGAGAACCTGGCAACATGGGGTTTGCTGCCTCCCCAAGCGGCTTTTTTTATGATCAGGTTGTATTTTTTATCATATATACGTAAATATCCATCCCATCCGGTGGTTAACAGGCGACCATCCAAAGCATAATCAACGCTGTAACTATCGTTACCACCATATTCTCCGTCACTTTTCAACAGTTTTCCATCAGGCATACTGAACACCATAAGCCCTTTACCACCCAGCATAACGGCAGCCATATGGCTGCCATCGGGAGAGAAGGCGATATCAGAAATGATGTTTTGCAAGCCCAAAATACGCCGGGTCATATTTCCGCTGAGAGTTTCAAAAAGGTATATAGAGTAACTTTTATCCCACGCAGAACCTATCCTACCTCCCACAGCAACAGTACGCCCATCGGGAGAGAGGGCAACTGCATGTAGCTCACCATCATCATAGAGGTCTGTTGGCATACGGATTAGTTTTTTAAGCTGTAAATTTTTTGCATCCCATATTCCCAGGGTTTTGTCATATGAGGCGGTGGCAATAAGATTCCCAGCAGCATCACTGGAAATTTTATTGATTTGTGCTGTGTGAAAACCAGGATTGAGAACAAATTGGGGCTGGGTGGTAGGTGCTGATTTAATAGGTGCTGGGGGTGGAGGCTGTTTTTTTACGGTTTTAATTTCAGCTTGTTTTTTAACGGTTTGATTGGGAGTCTGCTTTTGTGTAGCAGGGGGAGTTGGGGTTGGCTCTGTCAACAGTGGTACAGGAGTTGTTTCACACCCTGTAAAAGCCAGTAATGCGAGCAGAAAAATATATTTTCTCCACGAACCAAACCCCTTAGCAACCATTGTTCCCTCCCCAAAAAAATAAAGTCCCACTATTATCCAGATTCGGCAGTTGTGCGCACGCACCTGACATAACCTCTTGATTCATCTGCAGTATGTTGCCCCATTCACATACGTCCAACTGCCGAATATAGGATTATTTTAATCTATCAACATTGTTAATCCTAGCAAATGTTTTGCAATGTGACAAATCTATAACAAAATAATGTTATAGCATGATAAAAAACATCTATTATAGTTAAATTATGTTATCTGTTTAAGTTATGGGTAAGAGGGTTTTGCTGTTGGGTTGTGGGGTGGTTTTGGGAACAATTTTGTTATCAGTGCAACGGTTGGAAGTTATTGAAAGTGAGGGTTATTTTTAAAACAACCAAGAAGTCTTTGTTTTAAAATAACTGTGCCAAATTAAGCTGGATATTTGCTAATAATTACTGGCGAAATTTTGTTGAAAAGTGTACCATTAATGCGGTTGGAATAAAGAGGAGTGATTGTAAGTAAATCAGAGGGGATATAGTCATGAAGGTATATAGCCGAATATCACGCCTGTTGATGAGCCTCACCTTGATAACCATGTTTTCGGGTTTTGACCATGTTAATGCCGCAGCAACCCGTGGCATTGGTGTAGTACCAATAAAAACAAAACAGGGTGAACAGGTTGGTCTCTACAAAGGAAGTCACGCACTTTTAATCGGTGTATCGGATTATAAAGCAGGGTGGCCTGATCTGGAATCTATTCCCGGTGAGATGAAACAGCTTGAAAGAGCTTTAAGTGCCAAAGGCTTTTCGGTAACCAAAGTTTCCAACCCCAATGCTCGTAAACTACAGAGCAGCTTTGAAGATTTCATTGATAAATATGGCTATGACAAAAACAACAGGCTACTTTTTTTCTTTTCAGGCCATGGCTATACCCGTAACAATGGTAATAAGGGTTATTTAGTTCCTGCTGATGCTCCCAACCCAAAAATTGATAGCCGGGGTTTTTCGCGTAAGGCCATAAGAATGTCAAAAGTTCTTGCCTGGGCTAGAGATATCGAAGCCAAACACGCACTGTTTCTTTTTGACTCCTGTTTTTCTGGTTCAGTTTTCAAGGAGAGGGCGTTACCAGACATCTCCCCAGCCATAGCGAAAATGACAGCCAAACCTGTGCGACAGTTTATAACAGCAGGTAGTTCTGGTGAGACAGTACCAGCCAAGAGCACCTTTGTACCTGTATTCATTGATGCAATTACTGAAGGGCTGGGAGATTTAAACGGAGATGGCTATGTCTCAGGTATGGAACTGGGTCTCCATCTGCAACAAAAAGTACCTAAACATGCCGATCAAACACCGCAATTTGGTAAAATCAAGGATTATGAGCTGAGTCAGGGTGATTTTGTTTTCTTGTCTGGCAAAGCTATTACTGCTAGCCGTAAAAAAACACAAAGGAGTGTGTCTAACAGTGCTAAATTAAGCCCCAGTATGCTGGCTCGGGAGAAGGAGTTTTGGTCTGAGGTAAAAACCAGCAACGATTCAGAGATGATTCAGGCATATCTGGATGAATACCCACAGGGTTTATATACCCGTTTGGCTAAAATCAAACTAAAACAGTCAAGAAAATCAAGCGGTAAAAAAACCTCTGTTGGTAGTAGACAGGCATCTTTGTTGAAGCTATGTCGGCAATACTATTTTTCCAACCGTCTAACCAAACCAGCTGGTGCCAATGCTGTTACATGTTATAAGCAGGTGTTGAGTAGAGATCCAAGCAATAGTGAAGCA
Organism: Magnetococcales bacterium; assembly: GCA_015232405.1. GTDB lineage: Bacteria > Pseudomonadota > Magnetococcia > Magnetococcales > JADFYX01. The sequence continues at coordinate 69,523 of JADFZS010000006.1, forward strand.
AAAAAAGGGCTGAAAAGTATTGAGGCTAAGTATGGTAGCTTGACCAGGGTGGCAATTGAGCGGGGAGCGATAGATATAGCAAAAAAATATGTCTCTCGTATTCGCCAGATCAACCCATACAGCATGTTGGCCCAAGAGTTGTCAAATCAGATATCACCAAACAGCGATCAAGGGGAGTTTGCCCAAGAGTATGTTAGCCAGATAAATGACCCTCCAAGAGTTCAAAAAGAGTGGAAGGATATGGACACAGGCATGGAGTTTGTCTGGGTTCCAAAGGGTTGTTATAATATGGGTAGCAACAAAGGCAACGCCGATGAAAAACCTGTCCATGAGGTCTGTGTAGATGGCTTCTGGATTGGTAAATATGAGGTGACCCAGAAAGAGTGGAAGATGGTAATGGCTGGCAATCCATCAAAATTCAAAAAGGGCAACCGCTATCCTGTTGAACAGGTATCTCTGGAAAAAGCCAAAAAATTTATAAAAACCATGAACTATAATAGTTCTGCAAAATACCGCTTGCCAACTGAAGCTGAGTGGGAGTACGCCTGTCGTAGTGGGGGCAAAAATGAGACCTACTGCGGTGGTAACAGTGTTGATTTAGTAGCATGGAACAGTGAATCTCCCCAGAGTGGTCATCGACAAGTTGGATCAAAAGTCCCCAACGGTTTGGGGATATATGATATGAGTGGCAATGTGTTGGAGTGGGTTTCCGATAAAAAAGATAGCCAATATTATTCCCGTAGCCCTAAACACAACCCAAAAGGGCCAAGAAGTGGCTCCAAATATGTGGCCCGTGGTGGCAGCTGGATCAATCCTCCTTACGGGGTAAGGGCAAATAACCGCTACTATTTTTCCAAGAAAACCCGTAAACATAACATAGGATTGCGTCTCATAAGAGTTCCAGAGTAAAAAAATATTATTAGGCTGAAGTGGCGGTTTAAACAGCCTTTTATTGCCAGTATGTAACGTTGATATATTTTATGAAGTTTTTTTGTTGAAACTCTGTTCAGTGATGGGAATTTTTAAAAATGGTTACAATAAAAGAGTTGCAACAGCTGGATATCTTTCATGGATTGTCAGACGATGTCTTAGAGGATATTGCATCGTTTTCCACAGTACGAGAATTTGCAGATGGCGAAGTTATACTATCCGAACATGAAGATGGGGGTCTCGCAATCAGGGATCTCTACCTCACTATGGATGGTGATGTTCTGATACAAAAACATTTCACCGATGTATCAACCCTAAAACAGATAGATATTCAGGCTATTGATAGATCGGTGGTGGGAGAGATAGGTTGGTTATTGGGGTCAAAACCTTCCGCTGAAGTTACAAGCAACGGAGACACCCGTATGCTAATAGTTGATGGGGTTAAGCTTTTCTCCCTTTGTGATGGCAACCACCAAGTTGGTTATAATGTCCTCTATCGTCTAGCGGCGATCCTTGCCATGCGACTTGTTAACCAGACCAATAAAAGTGCTTAAGGGCTTAAACACCAACAACAGCTATCAGTCGTTTCAGTCAAAATTTACCCAAGCTACTTAAATGTTGGAGGACGTTGCCAGCTTCTTCTCCAATACCATTATCTTGGTGGTTACCGATAGCTGGTTTGGTAATAACGGGATATTGAAACCAGCTCGTAAATCCATTGGCGCATACTTTCATTTGCTCTCGCGTCTTCGCGCTAATATTATATGACATTCCACCACTGACACCGATAGTTCCAGGAAGGCCATGACGTTCTAAGAAATATGGAAAATGTCTTGGCTCAGTCTCACAACTGGCAACTCAGTTCAGGAGTTTGGTGTCAACATATACCGTTGATACCTACGGAAAACGCCACTCTGTCAATGCCTGCTCCCAGATAATGATGCTTAAAACTCTTAAATGTCCTGTACGCATAGTTTTGGTTTTCCACCGCTCCAAATGGGTCATAACGATTTCTGAATGTCGGCTCATGAGAAGGTTTTGCTCTTAAATTAGCAACGTATGTAGCATGAAAACAGGGCATAGAAAATCTGTAAAAACCCTGCTTATTCAAGCATCAACCGAAAATGCTGTGGTCCTTTATGTACCTTTGTGCAAAAGAACCCAAAGATGGTATAGTATTAGTTGTTTAGAAGGGACGAGTCTAATACACGTTTAAGAGATTTTAGCTGAAATCATGAATGAGAACACTTCATCACAGCCATCTAATAGTGGTCAATCACAACTCACAGTGGATGCGGCATATGCACAGGCTATTGACCATTTTTATGCTGAACGCTACACAGAGGCCGACCTACTCTGCACAGCCATTATTAAAGCCAAACCAAACCATATATATGCGATTAATTTACTCGGACTTATAGCACAAAATATCAACCGTCATGATTTGGCAGTTGAGCAGTTTAAGTGTGCAATAAACATAGACAATAGGGTGGCTTTGCTGTACTACAACTTAGGCACATCTCTCTTTCCCTTAGGTCGAATGACTGAGGTTGTTAAAGTCCAAAAAAAAGCTTTGGACATTGATCCCAACTATGTGGAAGCATATAGCAGCCTGGGAGCTGCCTATACAAAACTGAAAAGGTTTGATGAGTCTGTTGTATGTTTGCAAAAAGCAATCACCATTAAACCTGATTTTGCAGAAGCGCACTACAATCTTGGTTTTCTAAAACAAGAGCAAGAGAGTTTTAATGAGGCAGTTTCCAGCTACCAAAAAGCAATAACTATCAAACCTGATTTTGCAGATGCTCATTCAAATCTTGGTAATGTCCTACAACAGCAAGGGAAGTTGGAGGAAGCCATTACCAGTTGCCAAAAAGCAATAATATTTAAACCTGATTTTGCAGAAGCTCATTACAACATTGGCAATGCCCTACAACAGCAAGGGAAGCTGGAGGAAGCCGTTACAAGTCTTCAGAAAGCAATCACCATTAAACCTGATTTTGCAGATACTTACTCCAGCCTTGGTATTGTCCTGCAAAAGCAAGGGAAGTTGGATGAAGCCGCTGCAAATCTTCAGGAAGCAATAAATATCAAACCTGATTTTGCAGAAGCTCATTCAAATCTTGGCAATGTCCTACAACAGCAAGGGAAGTTGGAGGAAGCCATTACCAGTTGCCAAAAAGCAATAATATTTAAACCTGATTTTGCAGAAGCTCATTACAACCTTGGCATTGTCCTACAACAGCAAGGGAAGCTGGAGGAAGCCGTTGCAAGTCTTCAGAAAGCAATCACCATTAAACCTGATTTCAGCAAAGCACTTGGAATTATATACCGTTGTAATGAAATACTATGCCATTGGCAAAATATTTTGGATGATGCCGCTGCCATTCATCAGCTACTGGCTCAAAATGTTGCTACTTCACCGTTCACCTTTCTCAGCTTCCCTGAAGATGATGGGTTTCTTCAACGACACGTGAGTAAGTTACATGTTGTTGAACAGATGGCTTCAATCCTGAGCAAACCTCCATTAATAGATCCTGGCAAACATACCAAAAGTTTTCGACTTCGGATTGGATATTTGTCGGCAGATTTTCAAAATCATGCAACGGCTCAGTTACTCACTGGAGTCCTTGAGGCCCATAATCACAACAAGTTTGCAATCTATGCTTATTCTTACGGAAATGATAGCCAAGACACATATCGTCGGCGGATTGTTTCATCCTGTGATCTTTTCCGTGACTTGTCCAAACTTTCTTATATTGACTGCGCTCGACAGATTGTTGATGATAAAGTTGATATCTTGATAGATCTCAAAGGTTTTACAAGAGGTTGTCGCTCAGAGATCACTGCGCTACGTCCTGCACCTATTATAGTTAACTGGCTTGGATACCCTGGTACTTTAGGCCATCCACGCATGGCGGACTACCTTATTGGTGATCCTGTAGTTTCTCCTCCTTACATGTCCGAACAGTTTAGCGAAACCCTGGCGCTTCTACCGCATTGCTACCAACCCAATGATCACAATCGGATTATATCGACGAACCCAAAACGACAAGATAGTGGCTTACCTGTTGATAAGTTTGTTTTTTGTTGCTTTAATCAAAGCTATAAGATTACACCAGAGGGCTTTGATGTTTGGTGCAGACTACTGAATGCTGTACCAAACAGCGTGCTATGGTTGTTATCTCCAGGCCCCTCAGCTATTACCAATCTGTGTAATGAGGCGACTCGGCGCGGAGTTAATCCTAGTCGACTCATTTTCACCCCAATTTTACCAATAGCAGAACATCTAGGAAGATTGTCTTTGGCGGATTTGGCATTGGACACTTTTCCAGTTACTTCGCATACTACAGGCAGCGATGCCCTTTGGGCTGGTGTTCCGTTAATTACAAGGATAGGTAATACCTTTGTAAGTCGCGTTGCTGCTAGTTTGCTTCACTCTATTGGGTTGCCACAACTTGTTACGAAAACGTGGGAAGAATATTTTGAATTGGCTCTTGAATTGACAAAAAATCGGGATCGATTACAATCGATCCGTAACGAGCTGTCAGAAAACCGTTCGACCTGTCCGTTATTCGATACGAATCGTTTTACGCGGGATTTGGAGAGGATTTATGAGCGTATGTGGCAAGATCATGGACAGGGCAAAAAGGATTTAATCAAACTCAATGACAAAGATATTTCAGAATCGCGTCCATTCACAACCTAGCCGACAGGAGGCAGAAAAAAAATCTTCTACTCCCTATGTTGATAATAAGCCTCACCATGTCACAGGTATCGCTTCGGATAGTGACAACACTCCACTATCAAACTGTAAAAAGATTCGTGCGATTCATATTTGTCTGCCACTGGATGATAACCTGGGAGATGAATTGGCCCACGCAATAATCTCCCCGTTATTTCAGCAGTATAATATCGATCTCGAAATAAAGAAAATAGATGTTATGAAGCTGATGATTGAAGCAAAATATATGGACGATGAAATTGACTCTATTAATCGTTCTTATGATGTTGTTTTAATTGGTGCTGGCGGCTTTATGGGCTATAAACTAATTGATTCTATATTCTATGATGCAAACAATTGGTACAAAATAAATATACCAGTTTGTTTCGTTGGGGTTGGCATCATTGCTAATGCTGGAGGTTTAAACTTTTATTCAACACTTGATGATACTTCATCCTTAGGAAAGGCATTAAGTATTGCTAAGCTTGTTGGAGTGCGTGATTTAAATAGTTGGCTGTTAGCCTCCCGAATTATAGGACAAGACTCGAACCGGATTATGTTAACTGGCTGTCCTACAATGCAATTTGTTCGCGTACCAACCCAGAATAAAAAATATTCTATCGCCATAAACATACCATTTAGTCATGGGGTTTGCCAACAATTTGCTGACATGTTAAGGATAATCGTAGTTTCATTAAAAGAGAATCGGAATAGAGTTCTATGGGTCTGCCACTCTGATATTGAGGAGAGAGAGGCTAAAAGTTTAATCAAACAGTGTGATCTCGCCTTTGATATAGTTCGCCCACGCACGTCGGTAGAGGCTGGTATTGCTTATTCATCTTGTCGCCTTGCACTCGTTGTGAAGGCTCATGCGGCAATATTTTGTCTTGCGAACAAGGTGCCATTTGGATTTATTTCATATGATATAAAGTGTTTGCAACTAATGTCTATGATCGTTGATGATCCGTACAAATACATTATCCCGATAGAACTGACTGTTGAACCTGATATTCTACAGCGGGTAAAAAATTTGCTCGGCCACATTGAAAATACCCAGATGAATTTTTCCTTGGCAGAACAATTACTGTCGAAATATTTTGACACAGAAATAAACCGATACATGAAGAATTTTGTTGATTTATTGTCGTCAAAAAAATCAAACAACAAACTATAGGATAATATAATGTTTGGGAGGTGAGGTCATTTCCCATTCTCATTTGAGGCTCATTGTGAGATACATGGGAATTCTTGGATGCGCTATCTGGTAAATGTCGGTTATAGTGGAGAGTCATGAAAAACGATATAGTTGTTAATCAAATAAAATCCAGTACGATTCCAAGCGAAGAAATCGGCAATCTCTATTTCGGCCAGCTACATGTGCATCATCAAGAGTATTTCGATAAAAAGTTTGGGCAACATACAAGAATTAAACTCAGGGATCTGCCACATTATACCTTTTGGAGAGATCAGGGATATGAAAATCCGAAAAACAGTGACTATTATTCATATTTGATTGAGAGCTGGAAATATTATTTCCCTGGAGAAGATGATAGTCGAAAGCGGATGACAAAAGTAGCTGATTATATAAATCTGATGAAGGATATCTCTAAGAATGGAATTGAAAAGCCCATTCCAATTATTAGTGTTGACGGAAGAGATAAAATAATTATTGATGGAAACCATCGTGCTAGCATAGCGTACCATCTTGGCATTGACATCAAATGTGTGTACCTTGATATCCAACAAGTTATGTCCTATATCGTTAATAATCCCGAAGAGTTTTACGGTACTAAGAACAAAAGCATGCCCTATCAGAGTATTTTTTTGGGGAGACAAGAAATTGTTCGAGGTCGAAGAACCGATATCCTTGAACGTTTTCTAAAATTGAACATTGCAAACGATATACGAGGAAAAAGCGTGATCGATCTTGGTAGCAATATTGGCATGAATGCCATGTTTGCCTGGTTTTTCGGGGCAAAGATTGTTACGGCAATAGAATATAGCCGGGTAATTGCTTCCTCGGCTCTTAAGTTAAGTACAATACTTGATTGTAGAATTAATGTTATTGTTCATGATCTCGGAGTTCCTGTCAAATGTTTCAAGAAGTTTGACACTGTTTTTTGTTTGTCATTGTATGCCCACGTAAAAAACAAGGAGATTCTAGAAAGAAATATTGTCGAAGTTACTGGAAATGTACTTTATTTTGAAGGACATATAGGTTCAAAAAAGGAGGACTATCAACATATATTTCGGCATTTTGAAGAGATTCAGGAGCTTGGGTTTAATCGAGATGGTATTCATAATGATAGGTCAACACGACCGTTTTTCAGATGTTTGAAAAAGTGGGACAAAAACAAGCCTCATCCGACATAAATCATGAGTCTTGTTCATATGTTATTCCCCCCCTGCTTTAAGTTTAGGTGGGCAACCATCTGACGCAATTTTAACAGTAACCTCACACACTATATCTCACATTATCCCTCTATGTCAGCGAAGTTGTCGCGTCTGAACTTTCTACGAAAAAAACTTATATATCTTTAAAGTCAGTATGTTATAGCGTGATTTTATTATTTTTATGGGCATGTAAAGATTTGTAACTCCCATAGTGATGTACCCACCCAGGTTCACTTGAAAAATTGAAAATATTTTTCAATACAGGTAGCCCGTCTTAAGCGATTCGGCACATTTGAAACATCTATCTGATTGATATCGTTAAAACCAACCCCAAAAGGTCGGCACTACAAGCAGGTTTTTATCTATTTCACTGGTACGTGATTTGAAGAGATTTTCGGTGGAGGTTGAGCAGGTAACTCCAACTTCAATTGTTGCAAAAGTATCTGCTGATCTTTTTCAGGATGAGTGTATCGAGAAAGTACGATATGACGACCATCGGTAGTTGGGAGATGTACATCCACCATCTGTATAGCTGAAAATTTGTCAAAGACCTGTCTGGGGGTCAGTCCTGGTGCCAAGGCCCGCAGTCGTTGCTTGAGAGTGACTT